>NZ_JAAKEH010000027.1:0-42394 GCF_011039095.1 Desulfovibrio sp. ZJ200
AAGGGAATAATCCTGATCTGAAAATCCGCGTGTTCCGCATCAATAGCGGCCCATACATCAAGCAACGGTTTACACGGCCGCAAAAAGGATGTGCCGAGCCTGATAATGCCCTGCCCGGTTCCCGCTATGCGGCGTGCCCGCCGAACCGCCTCTTCCGATGCCGCCATGATTCGTTTCGCGTCCTCATAGAGGGACCGGCCCGCCGGGGTCAGTTCCACGCCATGATTTGTGCGCTTGAGTAACGTGACCCCCATTCTCCACTCCAGGGAAAGGAATTATACGGTATGGAATATGTGACGCTCAACAATGGCGTGGTGATGCCGCTCCTGGGCTACGGCACCTGCCGGATTCCGGCGCGGATTACGGAACGCTGTGTCGCCGACGCCCTGGGTGTGGGCTGCCGTTCCATTGATACGGCGCAGTGTTACGGCAACGAGCGTGAAGTGGGGAAGGCTTGCGCAGCATCCGGCATTCCCCGCGAAGAGCTTTTCATCACCACCAAGCTGTGGGGTGCCGTGGTTACGGGGATACGCTGCAATCCATTGATGGATCGCTGCGTGCACTCAGCATGGGGCCTGTTGACCTTCTGCTTATTCATGAGCCTGCGGGCGATGTGCATGAAATCTACCGGGCTATGGAAACCGCGTATAAAGAAGGAAAACTGCGGACCATAGGCGTTTCCAACTTTCTGGGAGAACGGTATCTCGATCTGCTCAACCATTGCAGCGTCATACCCGCGATCAATCAGGTTGAAACGCATGTGTTTCGCCAGCTTTACCAATCCGGCGCGCGTTACCCTGAAAGCCACGCGAAGCTGGTGGATAATGAGAGCGTTTAGCTACTTTCATCAGCAAAACGCTCTGGCAGGGCGAAGCCCTGCCCGCCGCGCGCGTCAGCCGTTGGCGGCTGTCCGCCTTACGGATGACGACAGCAGAGACAGGCGCAGGCTAAATGTACTTGCGTCGTTACGCGCCGGAGCGAGCGTTTCAAAAGCAATCTGCTCTAGCGGTGCGGTTTCAACTCCTCAAGAAAGCCCTGGGGCACTTCAAAGCCCAGTTCCTGAGCCTTGTCCGCGGCTTCCGCAGCTTTGGCGTACTCCTGCCCTTCAAAATAGGCCAGGGCCAGGTTGTTCCAGGCAGGGGCAAAGCCCGGTTCCTGCTTGATGATTTCCTTGCAGGTTTCCTCGCAAGCCTTGAACTCGCCCTTCATAAAATAGGCCGTGGCCAGGGCGTTCTTGGCCTGGACAAAGTTGGGGTCCCACTTGAGCGCCTTGTGCAGGGCCGCAATGGCCTTGTCGGGCTGGCCGCGCTGCAAATGCACAAAGGCTATGTTGCTCCAGGGTATGGGGAACTTGGCCCGGCAATTGGCGGCTTCTTCATTATAGCGCAGGCAGCCGTCCAGATCGCCGCGCTCAAGGCAGATGCCGCCCAGTTGCACATAGGCCTCGGCCAGATGCGGCGAATTGCGCACGGCATTGAGCAGGGCTTCCTCCGCGGCCACAAAATCGCGCTTGGAGAGCATCGCCAGACCAAGATTGTAATAGTGGTTGGCGCATTTGTCATTGGTCGCGATCTCGCTTTTGAGATCCGCAATATATTCGTCAATGTCGTCGTACTGTTCTTTCATTCGATGTGCCCCTCTTTTTTCAGAAGATCGTGATACCAGAGGCAAAAATCAAAAATGCCCAGGTATTTTTCATCCCTCTTGACCGCGCCCAGGGCGCATTCCAGAGCGCCTTTGCCGTACTCATTGCTGTACGGGCCTTTTTGGGCGGCCTCGCGCAGAAATTCGTTGATCAGTTGCTGCGCGGTGCGCTTGCTGACGTCCATGCGGATGTCAAGGGGATCATTGGGCTTCTGGAACGGATCCCAGTTCTCGTAGCCCAGGCGATCCACAAATTTACGGCGGCGCGGATTCATTTTTTCATAGATTTCGCGCTTGAGCTTTTCCTGCTCCTCAGTGAGCTCCTGCGGGGTGCTGTCGCAAAAAACGGCGGCGGGAATCAGGCCGGGCATGCGAGGGCTCCTATGCTTCGGGCTTGGCCGGGCCGATGCCCAGGTAGGTTTCATCGTATGTGGTGAGCAGAGCCATGGAAAGGGGCACATAGACCTCGTGCAGCTCCGTGAAGCGCGATTGCACGGTTTTTGCCAGTTCCCGGCTCAGATCCTCCAGCCGGGCCTGCATTTTGTCCAAATGCACAGTGGGGTAGGGCTTGCCTTTTTCAAAGGCCGAAAACCCGCAGACATGCCCCTGGCCGGCAATGGCAGTGGGCACTCCGTAAATGCGACAGGTAACAGGCCTGCTTTCATAAAGCAGGCAGCGCCGATCGTCGCCGAGCAAGGGGCAGCGCAACTTGATCTGCGCGGCCCGGGCCATAATGGCCTCCGGGCTTTCCCCGTCTTTTTCGGCCCGGAAGAGATCGCGTTTCAGGCGCGTCAGGCGGCGGTCGGTCTCGGCAGCGCGGCTCAGGATGGCCGAGCGCTCGGGGCCGTGCTCAAAGGTCCGGCTGAAGGCCCGGTTCAGATACATGGCCTCCACCAGAGAAAGGTCAAACAGGGCATGGCAGCAGTCGCTGCACCCTTCCTTGCAGGTCACACAATGGGGCTGGGCCTCGCGCACCCGTGCAAACAGGGTGTCGGCCTCAGCCCGCAGGCTTTCATACCTGGAAAAAACGGCACTCAGATCAGGGATCATGACTTTCCTGCGACAACGCGGGCGGATTATGAAAGTGCCGCCGGGCGTGTGCGCGTCCGACGGCACTGTGGAATCACGAAACAGCGGCATAAACGGGTCAACAGCGGAATGCCGCGTGGGCAGATGCCCGTTGTTTAGTTTTCTTCGACAGTGATGGCGCTGGCCTCGCAGACTTCCACGCAGGATTCACAGCCGAGACATTCTTCGGCATTGACGGGTTCGGACTTGCCGTCCTTGATCTCGTAGACCTCCACGGGGCAAACATCCACGCATTCGCCACAGCCCACGCACTTGTCGGCGTCAACATTCACATTATAGCCCATTGTTTCCTCCCAAGATTAGCATGTGTCTTGTCTGGTGACAAAAACGGCCGGTCGCCGCTTGTGAAATGGATAGCTTCAGCCCCCGGCCCTGTCAAGTGTCTGCCGCGATTTTGCCCAACGCTCGGGGAACAGTTGCGGGCGGCCCGTTGCGGCAGGAGCCGGGCACGTGGGAAATAAGCATTTTTTGCGCAGTGACAAGAGAAAGACGGCTTACAACACCAGGCGCGCGTAATAGCCTCGCCCGTCGCGCACGATCTGCAGAAGCACCTGGCCCGCAAGGCGTTCCCGGCGAAAAGCCTGCAACAGATCCTGCAGGGTGTCCACTCGTGTTGCGCCCACGGCGGCAATGACATCGCCTTTGCGCAAAAAGGCGGCCGGTCCGTCGCGGCGCACGCTTTGAATCACAAGGCCCCGGCTGCCCGGGCCCAGCGTAAGGCCCCAGCGCCGCTCCATAAGCGCGCGTGCCCTCTCGTCGTCAAAAGGCGCGGGGGTCAGATTGAGCGTCAGGCTTTTTTCGCCGCGCCGCAGGGCCACGCGCAGAGTTTCGCCGCCGGTCTGGTTGCGCAGCACGTTGATGTAATCGCGCCGATCCCGCACCGGGGCGGCATTGATGCTTTCAATAATGTCGCCGGGCGCAATGCCGGCCCGTGCCGCCGGGGTTCCTTCAAAAACCGTGCTGACCAGCAGGCCGCGCGCTTCCCTGCGGCCCAGGGCCATGGCCATGCGACTGTCCAGATCCTCGGCGGCGATGCCCAGCCAGAGCGGAGCCACCCGGCCCCGGCCCATGAGATCTTCCATGACCCGGCGGGCCTTGTTGATGGGAATGGCAAAACCGATGCCCTCGGCGCGCGCGTCCACAGCCGTGTTGATGCCGATGAGCCCGCCCTCGATATTCAACAGCGGGCCGCCGCTGTTGCCCGGATTGATGGCCGCGTCGGTCTGGATCAGATCCGTGAACAGGCCGCCTTCATTGCGGATGGTGCGGCCCAGGGCGGAGACCACGCCGGTTGTGACCGTATGCGTGAAACCGAAAGGATTGCCGATGGCGATCACTGTCTCGCCGGGCAGAATATCGCCGGAATCTCCCAGGCGAACCGCGGGCAACTGGCGCGCGCCCCTGATCTCAAGCACCGCGATGTCGAAATCAGGCTCGGCGCCTTTGACCGTGGCCGGAAACTCGCGCCCGTCCAGCAGGTGAACCATGACTTCGTCGCCGCCGGCAATGACATGGGCATTGGTCAGCACCAGGCCTTTTTGGCCGTCCACAATGACGCCGGAACCCAGGCTGACGCGCTTTTGCCGCCGGGCTTGCCTGCCGGGAAAGCCGTCAAATCCCGGAAAGCCGGGGCCAAAGCCCGGCCCGAAAAAACGCTCCAGGGACGAAAGGCGACGCCCTTCAATAACATGCGTGCTGGTGATGTTGACCACCGCCGGAGCCACGGCCTGCACGGCCCGGACCACAGGCGTCATACGCGGGCTGTCGGGCGCGGGCGCGGCCCGGCTTTCCGCAAGTGGGAGCCAGGCCTGCGCGGCCCAGAGACAGAAAAGAAAAAGGACGGTTTTGCCGAAATTGTTGGCGAAAGCGAAATTGCGCATGATCTGCCTTTAGAAATATTGCTTTTGAAACGCTCGCTCCGGCGCGTAACAGCGAAAGTAAATTTCCCCTGCGCCTGGCTCTGCTGTCGTCATCCGTAAGGCGGCACAGCCGCCAACGGCTGACGCGCGCGGGCGGGCATGGCTTCGCCCTGCCAGCGCGTTTAGCTACTTTCATGAGCAAAGCGCTCTGGAAGGAGCGGAGGCGGCGTATGGCCGCTGCCGGACTGTCCTGACAGACAACAGAGTAAACAAATAAGTAATTATTTTTTTTCGTTTGTAAAGATCCTTGCGCCTGCTCCGCGGAAACGCTAAGAAGCGGAAATGCACAAGAAAAATATTCAGTCCAAGGAAAACATGGAAAACGTTTTGCCGGGCCTGCGCATTGAGCCTCTGCGGCCGGAGGATTTGGCGGCGGCCCAGGCGCATCTGGACGATCTGACCAAACCGCGTGGCAGCCTGGGGCGTCTTGAGGAGCTGGCCCGGCGTCTTTTCGCTATCGGGCAGGGGAGCTTGCCGCTTTCAGTGAGCCCTGCCCTGATGCTGACCGTCGCCGGGGATCACGGGGTTGCCGCGCAGGGCGTTTCACCCTTTCCCCAGGCCGTGACCCGTCAGATGGTGCAAAATTTTTTGACCGGCGGGGCTGCCGTCAATGTGCTCTGTCGGACGGCGGGGATGGAGTTGCGCGTAGTGGACGCCGGATGCGCGGGCGGGCCGTTTCCCGCGCATGAAATGCTTCTGGATCGTCGTCTGGGCGACGGCACGGCGGATATCAGCCAGGGCCCGGCCATGAGCCGCGAGAGCTGCCTGAAAGGCCTTCAGATGGGCGCTGCGCTGGCCGTGGAGGCCGCTGATCAGGGCTGCCGCTGCCTGGGCGTGGGGGAAATGGGCATTGCCAATTCCACGGCCGCCACGGCCGTGTACTGCGCTTTGCTGGGTCTTGAGCCCGAGGATGTGGCGGGCCCCGGCGCGGGCTCCGATCCTGCCATGGTCCGTCACAAGGCCGGGATTGTCCGGCAGGCCCTGGCCGTGAACGCGGCTTTGCTGGAGGCCGGCGATCCTCCAGGCGTGCTGGCCGCGGTGGGCGGCTTTGAACTGGCGATCATGAGCGGCGTCATGCTTGGCGCGGCAGCGCGGCGGCTGCCCGTGCTGGTGGACGGCTTCATCAGCAGCGCGGCCTATGCGGCGGCTCTGGCCCTTTGCCCGGCCCTGGCGGACTACGCCGTGCTTTCCCACGCTTCGGCAGAGCCGGGGCACAGCCGGGCCCTGGCGCATCTGCAAGGCGCACGCCCCGGCGAGGGGCAGCCCCTGCTGGATCTGGGCATGCGTCTGGGCGAGGGCACGGGCGCGGCCCTGGCCTATCAGCTTTTGCGCAGCGCGGCGGCCGTCTTTAATGAAATGGCCACGTTCGCGGCCGCGGGCGTGTCGTCCTCCACGCCGAGGCACGGCGCAAGCGCTGTTGAGGCCGGCGCGGGGCCGGGCACGGCATGCTGATGCCCGGAGGCGTTGAAAAGCCGGAAGGGCCGCTCCTGGCCCTGAAGGATGTTTCACGCGCTTTTGGCGTGCGGCGGGGCTGGCTCGGCGAGCAACGGCGTCTGATTGCCGTGGATCGCGTCAGCCTGGATGTCTCTGCCGGAGAAAGTCTGGGCCTGGTGGGCGAGTCCGGTTGCGGCAAGTCCACGCTGGGGCGGCTGGCCTGCGGCCTGTTGGCGCCATCGTCCGGGCAGGTCCTGCTGGAAGGCCGCGCCTTGCCTTTGGCCGGGGCCCGGAGTTGGGCAGCGGGACGGATTCAGATGGTCTTTCAGGATCCCTTTTCTTCTCTCAACCCGCGCATGTCCGCGCGCGCGGCCGTGGCGGAGCCTTTGGCCGCCCAGGGCGTGCCCCGCGCCGAGCAGCGCAGACGGGCTGAGGAAATGCTGGCCACTGTGGGCCTGGATGGCCTGGGAGGGCGCTATCCGCATGAGTTTTCCGGGGGCCAGCGCCAACGCATTGCCGTGGCGCGCGCCCTGATCACCCGGCCTGAGGTGGTGATCTGCGACGAGCCGGTTTCAGCTCTGGACGCCTCGGTGCAGGCCCAGGTGCTTAACCTGCTGCGGGACGCGCAGGAGCGTTTCGGCCCGGCCTATCTTTTTATTTCGCACGATCTGGCGGTGGTGGGCTTTATGTGCAGGCGCATTCTGGTCATGTACCTGGGGCAGATTGTGGAGGAAGCCGCGCGCGAGCAGCTTTTTGCGGGCGCGGCCCATCCCTACAGCCAGGCATTGCTGGCCTCCATGCCCACGGGCGCATTGCGGAAAGAAGGGGAGCTTTTGCCGCCGCCGCTGGAAGGCGAGCTGCCCAGCCCCCTCAACCCGCCGCCGGGCTGCCGTTTTCACCCGCGCTGCCCCAAAGCCGTGGGCATCTGCCGCCGCGAGCCTCCGGCATGGAAAGAGCTGGCCCCGGGCTGGCGGGCGCGCTGCCATCTGGCCTGAGGTTATCTCTCAAAGTAGGTATAGCCGCGCAAGCCGTCTTCAAAGGCCTGCATGATCGCGAAGCGATCGCTGGGCGAGATGCGCCCCCGGCGCACCGCCTGCTCGGCCGTGCTGCGCAGATCCTCCAGAATGCGGCGCGGCTCGTACTCCACATAGGTCAGGATGTCGGCCACGGAGTCGCCGCGGATTTCGCGCACATATTCATAGCTGCCGTCGTCCGCCGCGCGGATCGAAACCACATTGGTGTCGCCCATCAGATTATGCAGGTCGCCCAGGGTTTCCTGGTAGGCTCCCACCAGAAATGCGCCGAGATAGTATTCCTCCCCGTCGCGCAGCGGATGCAGATCCAGAGTGGGCTTCATGCCCTGGGGATCGATGAAGTGATCGATGCGGCCGTCGGAATCGCAGGTAATGTCCGAGATGATGCCCTGGCGCGAGGGAAATTCCTTGAGCCGGTGCACGGGCATGATCGGAAAGAGCTGATCAATGGCCCAGGAGTCGGGCAGGGATTGAAACACGCTGAAGTTGCCGTAATAGATATCCGCAAGGCTCACGTCGATGTCGGCCAGATCGCGCGGCACGTTTTTCAGCCGCGTCTTTTCCTGGGCGATGCGCATGATGATGGCCCAGAAAAAGCGTTCGGCCAGGGTGCGCTGGCGCAAGGTGACCCGGCCGGTGGAAAAGAGCTGGCGCATCTCGTCGCGGTAGTAAATGGCGTCGTTGTAGCATTCCTGCAGGTTGCGCAGAGAAATGCCGGAGAGCACCTCGCGCAGATTGCGCACCGGCTCCGGCGCGTCCTGGGGCAGCTCGTCGGGCAGTTGCACTTCCTCCACCGCGCTGACATCCAGAATATTGAAGAGCAGCACCGAATAGTAGGCCACGGTCGCCCGCCCGGATTCGGTGATAATGTGCGGGTGCGGCACCCGCTGCTCGTCCAGGATGCTCATGATCGCTTCCACCACGTCCGCGCAGTATTCGTCCAGACTGTAGTTGCGCGAAGACACATAATTGGTGTGCGAGCCGTCGTAATCCACGGCCAGGCCGCCGCCCAGATCCAGATAGCCCATGGGCGCGCCCTCCTGCACAAGGCCCTGGTAAAGGCGCGCGCCTTCCATGACGCCGGTGCGGATGTCGCGAATGTTGGAAACCTGCGAACCCAGGTGATAATGCAGCAGACGGAAGCAGTCGAGCATGTCGCAGGCCTTGAGCCTGTCCACCACATCCACAATCTGGGCCGGGGAAAGACCGAAGGTGGAGCGCTCGCCGCCGGAATCGGTCCAGTGACCGCCTGCCTTGACCGCCAGCTTGGCGCGCACGCCGATGTTGGGCCGCACCCCGAGAGCCTTGCTGCGTTCCAGGAGCATTTCCAGCTCGCCGGGCATTTCCAGAACGAAAAAGAGATTGAAGCCCAGGCGCAGGGCCTGGAGGCCCAGGTCGATGAACTCCTCGTCCTTGTAGCCGTTGCAGACAATGCAGGCTTCCGTGTCGCGCATCAGGGAGACGGCCGCGATCAGCTCGGCCTTGGAGCCCACTTCCAGGCCGTGGTGATAGCGCGCGCCGAACTGGGCGATTTTTTCCACCACCTGTTGCTGCTGATTGACCTTGATGGGAAAAACGCCGCGGTATTCGCCGGTATAACCGAGATTTTTGATGGCCTTGCGAAAGGATTCGTGGATGCTGGCAATGCGCGAATCCAGAATATTTTCCACCCGCAGAAGCACGGGCATGTCGTAACCGCGCTCATGCAGCCCGGCGATGATTTCCGGGATGGGAATCTGGGGGCCCTTGGGCCCCTGCGGGCAGATGACCACCTCGCCCGCCTCGGAAATGCTGAAGTAGCCTGCGCCCCAGTTGCGGATGCCGTAAAGCTCCATGGAGTCTTCCACCCGCCATTGCTGCAAAGCCCGGTTTTTGGCCAATGTGTTCTCCTTGCCTGCCGCCGCCCGGCGGGAAAAAAACGGGAACCGTCCCAAAGCCCGGCATACTATGCCGCGAAAGCGCCCAAAGTCAATGCGTTCGCGCGCTGGAGACATTCACCTTTTCGATGATTTTCTAAAAAATTCATTTTTAATTTCAGATGGTTGTAATATCATTTCCATTGAAAACGTGAATGTCTCGCGCGCCCCGCGCCACGGCACGGACGGCAGCCGCGAAGAGGGTTTTGTCAGGCCGGGTTCCGACGGCATCCGGCGTTCCTGTTCCTGGAGATATACGGCTTCGCTTCGCTCCCTGTCTGCAAGCCTGCGCGGCCTGAGGCGCAGGTGAGCCCGGGTAGTTATCCTCTGCGCATCCGCTGAAATTTATGCTTGGCAACAGCGCATTGCATACGACATACTTGACCGCAGCCGGCCTGATGCCCGCGCGTTTTGCCGCGGGCCCGGCGGGCCGTTGCGCGGAGCAGGCATGCTCGCACACTGCGCCGCCTCACGAAAAAAAGGTTGTCAAGGACAGGCATGAAGTATCTTTTGCGCTGCTGTTTTCTCCTCCTGCCCCTGCTGGCCGCCTGTTCGGGCGAAGATCACGCAGGGGCCGGAGCTCCCCCGGCTCCGGTGCATGTCCAGCCCGTGACCCGGGCCGACGTGCCTCGCCTGCTGCATGCGGTGGGCAATGTCAAAGCCTCGGCCAGCGTGGCCGTCAAACCCAGGGTCACAGGCGAAATCCGGCAAGTCCACTTTACCGAGGGGCAGGAGGTGCGCGAAGGCCAGCCCCTGATCGGCATTGACCCGCGCCCCTTTGAAGCCGCGTTGCGCGAAAAGCGCGGTTTGCTTGCCAAGTCGCAGGCCCAGTTGGCCAAGGCCAACGACGACATGCGGCGTTACGGCAAGCTGGTGGGCAGCGGTTATGTGAGCCGCGAGGCCTATGAGCAGACCGCCACTCAGGCCGCTGCCCTCAAAGCCACGGTGCAGTCGGACAAAGCGGCTGTGGAAAGCGCGGCCCTTGAGCTTTCGTACTGCACGGTCACGGCTCCCATCAGCGGCAGAGTCGGCGCGCTCAATGTGGACAAGGGCAATATGGTGAAAGATACGGATGACACGCCGGTTGTGACCATTGACACGCTGACGCCCATTTATGTGACTTTTTCCGTGCCCGAGGCGCATTTGCCCGTGATTCTGGAACGCATGCGGCAGGAAGACGTGCCTGTCACGGCCGCGCCCGCCGGCGGCAGAGCCGAAACCGGCCGCCTCACCCTGGTGGACAATACGGTGGACACGCGCACCGGCACCATTCGCCTGCGCGGAACCTTTGAGAATGCGGATCGCCGCCTCTGGCCCGGCCAGTTCGTGCAGGTGCAGTTGCCCCTTGGCCTGGCCGCCAATGCCTTGACCGTGCCCAGCCACGCAGTGCTCTCCGGCCGCGAAGGGGCCTATGTCTATCTGGTGGACGCTGAAAATCGCGCTGTCTACCGGGCGGTCAAGGTGCTTTTTGAGCATCAGGGCAGGAGCGTGCTGGAAGGAGAATTGCGCGAGGGCGACCGGGTGGTGGTGGACGGTCAGGTGCGCCTGGCGCCGGGTTTGACGGTGGAAATCCTCCAGTAGCAGCATGGGTGCTGCGGCCATTGCGCGCCCTCGCCAACGCTGACGCTCCTGGAAACGATCCCTTTTCAAGGCGCGTCATTCTCCAAAAAGGCGGCCTGATCCAGAGCGCGGCAGCTTGCCGCGCCGTTGGTCAGCCGGGCCAGGGCCTTTTCAAAGGCCGGAACGCGCTCTTGCGGCAGACTGAGGCGCAGATGCGCGGCGGCCTGATAGTCCTCGGCCGTAAGCCGCGCCTCGTGAGCTGGCAAAAGGCGGCGCAGGCCGTCCAGATGCGTGTACTCCAGGCTCAGCGCAA
Organism: Desulfovibrio sp. ZJ200; assembly: GCF_011039095.1. Taxonomy (NCBI): domain Bacteria; kingdom Pseudomonadati; phylum Thermodesulfobacteriota; class Desulfovibrionia; order Desulfovibrionales; family Desulfovibrionaceae; genus Desulfovibrio; species Desulfovibrio sp. ZJ200. Next base: position 10,910 of record NZ_JAAKEH010000027.1, read on the forward strand.
GATGGGCCAAAGGCACCTTCTCAGCCACTGCAAGGGACGCGAGATTTTCGCGCACCGAATCCTGATAGGCCCGCACCAGACCGCCGGTGCCCAGCTTGATCCCGCCGAACCAGCGCGTCACCACCACGCATATTTCCCCGATGCCGCAATGCAGCAGGACTTGCAGCATGGGCCGTCCGGCCGTGCCGTGGGGTTCGCCGTCGTCGGAAAAGCCAATCCGCGCGGTTTGCCCGGGCGGGCCCGCGGCAAAAGCCCAACAGTTATGCGTAGCGTCCGCTCTGGCGCGGCGCACGGATTCCACAAAAGCGCGCGCCGCCTCAGGGCCGGGCGTATGAGCGCATTGTGCCAGGAAGCGGCTGCGGCGGATCAAAAGCTCCGTGCAATGGGGCTGATCAGGCCCCACGGCCGGAACGGGATAGCGCGTTACGGACATGGCTTGTTGTTTTCCTCCGGGCAGAACTCGCGGACGGCTTGACGGATGCGGTGAAGGCGTGAAGAGCCGCCTTCGCGAAGCAAAAAAAGGATCGCCGTGGAAAAGGCGCGCGCTGTTGAAACCGCAAGGCCGGGCTTTTGGGCAAATGCTTTCCTGCTGGTATAGGTTGCGCGGTAGACAATGCCTTCCGGGTCGCCCGCGAGTTTGCGATGCGCAAGTAGTAGAGCGTTTAGCTGCTTTCATGAGCAAAACGCTCTAAAGATACCATGTTTCACACAAAAAAACAAGCCTGTAACCTTTTCCAGTTACAGACTTGAAAATAATTATAATTTTTCTCTGTATTGATCCACCGTTTGCATCCTGGATAGTACGGCATTCTGTGATTGGTTCGCATAGCAGTAGGCACAAAAATGCAGGCAGGTATTGTATGTGCCGATGTCTTTGCTGGGAGCGCAGCCGCACAGATTCCTCTGGCCGTTGTCCTTGGCGCTCTTCGTGACAAGCTGTACCTGAGAAAGGGAAGGGATATCCAAGAGAGAGCCCTGGCTCGCCGTTCGCGTCGGTTTGCTGGCAGTCTTCTGGAATTCCGCACAATCCGGGCATAGCCGCAAGAGCAGATCTGGATCGATGCATTTGTTATGTGCAATGCCAAGGGCGTCCAAATCGAGTGTCTCGGCGCAGGTCGCAAGCTTCAGGCGGCTCGGCAAGGCGCGTTCAACCTCCACAAGCCCCTTGGCGAGAGCAAGCATTTCGTCGTTGCTCGGCGCACGAAAGCTCTTGTCTATCTTACCGAGTCCCCTCTCTGTTTTTTTGTACCAGTCCACAAAGCTGAATACGAGTTTTTCCGTGTAGGGGGCTATCTCTCGTCCGATCGCGTAAAGCCTGTCGAGAGTGTTCTCTACAGTCAGACCGCCGCCAAGGATGACAGGATCGAAACGCCAGATGACACGATGCCGACCGATCTTTTCGGAAAGCCGCTTGAACAGCTCAATGCGCTGCGCAAGCCTGGGCAGGCAAGGTTCAATCCCGGTCTCAGCGTAGTCGTTGAGCGTGTACTGGAAATAGAATTGATAGCCCCGCTCGCTCACCCTCGGCAGACAGGGTATCAGCGCGACGGGGTTCTTGCTCCAAAACACAAAAGCCCTGCACTTCTCAAAGGAAACGTATTGCCTCTGATGGGTGTTGAACGGATTTTCCCACACACAGTACCCGGCCTTGAGCCTGTTCATGAACCATTCCGCGTGAAAGGCCGGAATGTCCGTAGCCCTGCTGGCAGAGATGACGAGAGGGGCAATGGCGGCCTGCCTCCCAGACGGCGTATCAACAAAGGTTTCTGGCCTTTTCATTAGCCCTCGCCTCCCTGAAGAAAACAGACAATAGACCTGGCAGCGGGAGAGGTTTTGACAACCGAGAATGAGTATACAAGTTCAAACTTGATCAGTCGCCATATATTCGTGCAAGGTATTATTTTACTTTATCAAGATGCATTTCTATTAATAAGTGTTCTTTTTGGACTTGAGTATAGTAAGAGGGGATCATTTTTTCAATAAAATGCTCCCTAACATTTTTATTATCTTTAGAGCATTTTTTGATTGAAAATATCCATTTTCAATCACGGCGCTGCCATCATTTCGCGTCCAGGCTTCAGCTGCCAGCCTTCTGGGCAACAGAGGCCATTCTCTTTACGAGGTGCAAAGGTTTCTGAGGCACAGCGATCCAAGAACAACCATGCGCTATGCCCACCCGGGGCAATCCTCACTGGTCGCAGCCGCGCAAAGCGTAAGCGCCTGCCTCTCTGACAGCAGTAAAGAAAAGTCCAGAAAAAATGCCAAGCCCCCCATGTGAAAACTTCACACAATCAGGATTCATGCAGATACCTCCATACAGCAGGAATCTGGACATTCTGAAAGAGTGAAAGATTACCGTTTTGGACTGAAGAAAAAAGTGAATCAGAGTACGCAGGGATCGGATTTGGACGGAACTGGATCGGATGGGCATTCCTTGGGCATACGTTCACCATTTTTAACAGGCGTATTGTTGGTGATTGTGGCAAAACAGACGAAATGATAATTTTAACATATTAAAATTATTACGAAATTTTTTTGAAAGGCGGGGGGCTAATTTTCTTGCAGAGCGGTTATCTTGACAAACGGCCCTTTCCGGGTATTAAAAAATCAAGCATACGCCTGTTGACAAGGAATCGTATGACTCAAGCCGGAAGCTGCCCAAAGGGCAGGTCTATGAGGCTGCTTTTTTTTCTAGACAACAGATGCAATAAGTGTACTCTAGCAATGAATAATGACGATAAAATATATATTACAAAATCGCGAATGCCTGATGAAGATTTTTTCTTCAGGCAATGTAGAGATATTTTTAAATCTGCATGGATTACCAATAATGGAAATTATGTCCGAAAACTTGAATATTCATTGAGCGCATATCTTGGTATTCCTCATCTTCTTGCCTGCAATAACGGAATGACTGCACTCATGCTGGCTTTGCAATGTGCGGGACTGGCAGGGAAAAAAGTTGCAGTTACTCCATATACCTATGTGGCTACGCTGTCAGCCTTGCTTTGGATTGGCTGTGAGCCTGTTTTTATAGATATTGATCCTGACAGCCTTTGCCTTTCGCCTGATTTACTTCGTAATCGACTTAAAAAAGAACCAGATATTGCCGGTGTGCTGCCTGTTCATATTTATGGCCTTGCCTGTGATGTTGAAGCTCTGGAATCCATCTGTAAAGAATATGGTCAAACCGTCATTTATGATGCCGCACAGGCATTTGGTTCAAAATATAAGGGAAAAAGCCTTCTGGATTACGGCGACTACAGCATATGCAGCTTTCATGCGACAAAGATTTTCCATACCGCAGAAGGTGGTTGCGTAGTTTCACACAATGCTGAAGCGCATAAGGCGTTGTCGCTTGCCCGTGCCTTTGGCCACATCAACGACGATCACTATAGTCTGGGGATCAACGCCAAAATGAGCGAGCTTCATGCCGCCCTTGGCCTATCCCTTTTGCCCGGAACGGATGAGGAGATAGCGCGACGCAAAGAGCTGTACGCCATTTATGATCAAGCTTTGGACGGCTTGCCCTTGAAGTATCCGTCCGTTTGTGAAGGCTTGGAATGGAATAACGCATATTATCCGATTCTTCTGCCGGATGAAGAAAGTCGTGTTCGCGTGGAAACGGCTTTGTCCGTACAAAATATTATCCCCCGCCGTTACTTTTACCCGGCGCTGAACACATTGCCCTACCTGAAAGAGGAATGGCGGATATCCTGCCCTGTGGCTGAGGATGTGGCGCGGCGGGTACTCTGCCTGCCTGGATACAGCGACCTTTCTAACGAATATATTTATCGTATAGCGGCAAGCATTAACTATGAACTTCATAGATCGTAGATAATACATACTGGTGCTCTATAGTCTGGATAAAGGGGTAATTGTATGGCAAATATTTATTTAATTATGGATCATAGTCTTTCATCTAATTGGAATTATGAAAATTTTTATAAAAATAGAGATATTCTTGCAACGAAAAATATATATTTAGCCCCCATTGATAGCGAATATGAAGATTTTCTAAAAATAGCTTTGGATTTTTATTATAAAACAGGAGGTAAAATATTATCTCAAGAACTTGAAGAGAAAGTAGCTGCTGTCAGGGACTATCTTACTAGTGGATATAGTGTTATTTTTTTAGGACAAGCTGTTGATTTAAGTATTCAAAAACAATTTTTTACTTTTATCAGAAAATATATATCTTCCGATCAACACACAGTTCGCCCTGTCATTGTTATAGGAAAATCTTCCTTGACAATGGAAAAATGGTGGCAGGCGACACCCTCGGGAGTAGATGCTTTATTAGCTCAAAAATATATAAATTATGCCCGTAGAATGGCACATTTGATACTTATGACCCAAGAAGAATGGGGGCAGGGAAATACAATTCTTATTCCAAATCTTTATGATCAGGTCTCGTCAACCAGTATAGCCGATATAAGCCGGAAAGTGTTTGCAGCACTTGGCATAGATGAAAACCTGCTACCGACCGCCCCTCTGCCATTCTATGGATTCACCAACACAGCTACAGCGCTACGCCTGTTGGAAGCCCGACAGGTACGACATAACGACTGGCCCAAGCTTGATGATCGTGCTTATATGACAGCTTTACAAAAGCTGGATCAAGACTGGGGGCCGGAACCTGTCACGCCCTTGGTGTATCGCCAAACATTGCTTCAAAAAGGGGCTGAGGATCAAAAGCGGCTTGAGCAACTTCTCAATCTCCCGGAGCATTCTCTGGATGCGCCGGATTGGTACGGAACAGTATCGGAAACAGATGCTTCTGCACCGCTCTTGCCCGAAAGATTGGAGGCATTTGCCGAGGCTCTTTCGCAAACCGAGCGGAACGTATTGCTGAAGCGTTTTGCCAATGATCAGGAATTTCTTTCCAAGGATCAGCAGGCACTGCAGCAAGCCTTGATGAAGACACAAAGGCAGAACTATACGGTCATTTCAGATATACGAGAACAACCTGTTCTCACAGTTCTGACCATGACGCGCAACCATGAAAAATATATCGGCGAGTGTATTGAGAGTGTGCTGAAACAAAAGACCGACTTTCCGGTTCGCCATCTGGTTCTTGATCATTACTCTGAAGACGATACTCCACACATCATCAATTCCTATGCTGAAAAATATCCTTCCATAATTCCAGTACTTCTACATAATTATCACCAAATTTATAGTAATATATATGACTTATTCATTCGTTGCAGAAGTGAATACGCTGCATTATGTGATGGTGATGATTATTTTACAGACCCGCGTAAGCTGCAAAAACAAGTTGACTTTTTAAAAAACCATCCTCGCTGCTCTCTCTGTTTTCATCCTGTTTCTGTTGAATTTGAAGGTGGAGAAGAGGATAACTTTATTTATCCTCCATTATCAATGTTGCCTCGTGGCGTGCATGAGGAATATCATCTTGCAGATTTATTTCAAGGAAATATGATTCAGACAAACTCTGCCGTATATCGCTGGCGTTTCAAAGACGGTTTGCCGGAGTGGTTCAGGCACGACTTGTGCCCGGGAGATTGGTACTGGCATCTGCTTCATGCTGAAACAGGGAGAATCGGTTTTATTCCGGAAGTCATGTCCGTATATCGCCGACATAAAAAAGCTGCCTACGCTGATTCATTTATTTCGTCTCTTGAGCACCGCAGAAAGCATGGTATGGCGGAACTTGCCACCTATCAGGCTGTGAATGACCATTTCAATGGTCGATATTTCATAAGATTGGCTGCCCTTGCCAATGGTGTCTTTGCAGACTTTTTCAAACTCAGTGCGGAAAAAGGAGATGACGCATTTCTCAATGAAGCCTGCCAGAAGTTCCCTGATTTTGCCCGGCATTTTTTACAATCATTGAAAATTGTCGGAAAAAATCAGGCTGGAACAAATCAATGAAGCAACAAATAATGAATACAATACCTGATGTATGTATCCTTGGATTGGGATATATAGGCTTGCCGACAGCCAGCCTGCTGGCCACAAAAGGATTTTGTGTGGCCGGAATGGATGCCAATGACAATCTTATCCAGAGTCTGCGGCATGGAAAGTGCCTTATTTATGAACCGGCACTGGATGTTATGGTAAAATCGGCTTTGAAGTCCGGTTATCTCACAGTGGATACCAAGCCCAGAGAAGCAGAGATATTTATTATCTGCGTGCCTACGCCTTTCAAAGACAAGCATAAGCCTGATCTCAGTTATGTAGAATCTGCCGCTGCCTGTATTGCCCCTTTTTTGCGCAGCGGCAATCTTGTCATTCTGGAATCAACAGTCCCCGTCGGCACAACAGAAAGAATGGCGGGATTATTGGCTGACATGAGACCGGAGTTACGGATCGGGCAAGATTGTCCCGGCAATTCTGAACCGGTGTATGTGGCCCATTGCCCGGAACGGGTTTTACCTGGCCGCATTCTGCACGAGCTGGTGGAAAATGACCGTATTGTCGGCGGCATTGATCAGAAATCGACCCGTAAAGGCGTGGAGTTTTACAAACGCTTTGTCAGCGGTTCGGTACAGGGCACAGACTCGCGCACGGCAGAGATGATCAAGCTGACCGAGAACTCTTTTCGGGATGTCAATATTGCCTTTGCCAATGAACTGTCCATGCTGTGTCAGGAACTTGATCTGAACGTCTGGGAAGTCATTGAGCTTGCCAACCGGCATCCCCGCGTGAACATTTTACAGCCCGGCGCGGGTGTGGGCGGGCACTGCATAGCGGTCGATCCCTGGTTTCTGGTGGATTCCGCGCCGCAAACAGCACGTTTGCTTCGTCTGGCGCGGGAAGTGAACGACTCCAAGCCGAAGGCGATTATTGCCCGGACGTTGGAAGCTGTTGCGGAACAGAGCAATCCCACAGTGGTCTGCCTTGGCCTGAGCTTCAAGCCGGATATAGACGATCTGCGGGAAAGCCCGGCTCTGGCCATTGCCGAGGCCCTGGCTGAAGCAAACGTGAATCTGCTCATCTGTGAACCTTACATCCAGGCTCTCCCCCCATCCTTGAGGAACAGGCCCAATGTCCGGAAGGCGGATGTGGAGGACTGCCTGCAAGACGGGGACATCATTGTGGCTCTGGTCAAACACACGCCATTCATCAACATTGCTGCGGACAGACTTGTACAAAAAACCGTTATTGACGCCTGCGGCCTTTGGCGAGGCAAACAGGCGGCAAGCCATGACGCCAGAGCGGGCAGGAAGTGATACATGGCAGGTAAGGTTACTCCAGATACTCCTTTGCTGAAATTTCTGGAAACATCAATGACCAGGCGGGGATGGCTTGGCCGGATATATGGCGCGCAATACTGGCTGCAAGGCGGCATACTTTCCTCAACAGAAGATGCTCCCATCAGCGTTGTCAGTATCCGTCGCCGTCCTTTACCCGATGCTCCCTATGAAGGATTTGCAACACTCAAGGGAGAGGGGATTCCTTTCCAGAGTGTACAGATAGATATTCCAGAATCTGAATGTGACATCCCTGCCTTGCTGTCGCTCAATTCCGGCACGAATATCCATTGCATACTTTCCAATGCCGCGCCCTGGTACACAGCTTTGAATCTTGGCGCAGCCTTCGCAACAGGGAAGATTATCATCTTCCTGCGCGGGGAGCCTGAAAGAGGATTGCTGACGGCATACCGGGATATGTTTCAGGCGCACCCCACGATGCTGGCCGCAAGGGGGAAATTGTCCATTCCGGATCTTGATGCCTGTGCCTGCCAGGTCACCGGCAGTTTTGCGCTTGCCGACGATACCGGCTGCTGGCCGGTTGATCTGGATGAAAACATGGCTGTGGCAGCGGACACCTTTTTTGCCTTGGGCGGCTTTGATGAAAGTCTGACAGGCGGCTACGGAGCATTGGATTTCTCCATCCGCCTTTTTGGTCATACACCGGATTTTGACTGTCAACGCTATGTTCCTCAGGCTCAGGTTGCCTTGAGTGCGCAGGAATACTCAAATCTGCCTCTGGAAGACTATCTGTTCCAACGGCAACGATCATGGCTGCAACTGAATGATTCGCTCAAGCGTTATCTGGAGCTGTACGGCAAGTTCTGGCAGGAGCAGAATGGAAGGAGAAACCGTGTCTGACTGGTCGGCACAACACAATGACGCAGGGGTACTCATGCTGCTCAGCTCATCCCTGCCGCTTACTCCTTCAGGCTACGGGGTGCGTTCTCATGCCATAGCCAGCCATCTGTTGCGGCACGGAGTGCGCCTCAAGGTCTGCACACGGCCCGGTTATCCCCTGACTTCCTGGACAGGGCCGCAAGAGGTGCGCCTGAGCGATACCGTGGAAAACGTCACCTACCATCGTCTGCCCCTCTATCCCGTCGGCATGGGCGAGTTTGGCGAGGAGTACCGGCAACAGGCGTCGTCCCTGATCGCCACTGTGGCCGGGCGTTGCCGTGCAAGCATCATCCATGCGGCATCCGACATGGAAAACGGCCTGCCTGCCATGCTGGCGGCAAAAAAAGCGGGCGTGAAAGGCATTTACGAGTACCGGGGGATGTGGCACTATTCCGCAGCCGTGCGCAATACCTGGTTCCCCTGGACAGAGCCGTTCCGACGCAGGCAAAGGCTGGAGGTGCAAACCGGGCAGCTGGCGGATGCCGTTTTCGCCATTTCCGAAGCTCTCAAGGCCGAACTGGTTGCCGAAGGCCTGCCGGAGAACAAGATAACGGTTTTGCCCAATGCCGTGGATGTGGAACGCTTCACCCCATTGCCGCCGGATCAGGAGCTTCTGGAAAAATACGGTCTGCAAGACCGTGTGGTTGTCGGCTTTATCGGCTCCTTTACTGCCTATGAAGGGCTGGACAGCCTCATGGATGCCGTTCTGGAACTCAACTGGCGCGGCTTCCCGGTTTCTCTGCTCATGGTCGGGGACGGCGCCGACAACCTGAAACGAATGAAAGCCCTGCACCAGGCCCGAGGCAGCCATCCGTCCGTTATCTTTACCGGTCGCGTCCCCTTTGAAGATGTCAAACGCTATTATTCGCTGATCGACATCATGCCCTTTCCCCGCGTTCCGGCAAAAGTCTGTCGCTGTGTCCCCCCCCTGAAGCCGCTGGAAGCAATGGCTATGGGCAAAACGGTTCTGGCGTCCAACGTGGCGGCTTTAACCGAGATCGTGCGGGACGGTGAGACAGGGCTTGTGTTTGAATCCGGCAATCTGCCCGATCTGGTGGAGAAGCTGGAGACACTGCTCGCCAGGCCCGACTTGCGGCAACGCCTTGCCGACAGGGGACGTGCCTGGGTTTTGGCGCAACGAGACTGGCACAAGGTCAGTGAGCGTATTTTGCGCGTCTATGAAGGATTGCTGGAGGGGTAACGGTGTTCTGCACATTTTCCTCTGTTCGCCTGGCCGCGGTAAACTCCTGTGTGCCTTCCAACGAAATCTCCATCATGGATGAGCTGGAATACTATGGCGGCAATCGCAAGAAGGTTGAACGCCTGCGCAAGGCCATCGGCCTGAATACCCGTCGTATCTGCCCGGAAGGTGTAACCGCTTCGGACCTGTGCTTTCAGGCAGCGACAGAGTTGCTGGAGAGCAACGACATTCAGCGGGAAGAGATTGATGCCCTGCTTTTTCTGAGCCAGACGCCGGATTACCAGATGCCCGCCACAGCCTGCATTTTGCAGGACAGGCTGGGCTTGTCAAAAGAATGTGCGGCCCTTGATCTCAGTCAGGGCTGTTCCGGCTATGTGTATGGCCTCTGGATGGCGGCAAGCCTGCTTTCCTCTTCTGCCTGCAAAAAGGTGCTGCTCCTGGTGGGAGATGCCCTCCCTCCGCGTAATCCCGCCAACAGGGTGGTCAGTCCCATCTTTGGCGACTGCGGTACTGCCTCCCTGCTGCTGCATGATTCTTCCGCGCCGAAAATGTCCTTTTCTCTCGGCACAGACGGCAGCGGGCATGAGCTGATTATCGTGCCTGCCGGGCGCGCCAGACGGCCTCCTTCTCTGGATCGGGAAAGGGATGCCGAACTGTATGAGGATATGCTTGACCCGGACGGGCATCCCTGGCGAATGCTCCAGCCCTATATGAATGGGCGCAAGATTTTTGATTTCAGCGTGCAGGTGGTGCCTGCCCATCTCAAAGATTTTATGGCATCCGCCAGGGTCAGCCCCGAACAGGTTGATTATCTCTTCCTGCATCAGGCCAACGGCCAGATAATAGAAAGCGTTGCCGAGAAGGCGGGCTTTCCCTCTTCAAAAGTCTGGAGCGAAACCTTCAGTCGTTACGGCAATCTGGCCTGTGCCTCCATTCCGGCAAGCATTTGTGACCGCCTGGGCGGAAGCAGGCAGGAACACGGGCAGATGCTCCTCTGCGGTTTTGGCGTCGGGCTTTCATGGGCTTCCTGCCTTGTTCCAATGACTGGCCTGAACGTGGGGCCTGTCACGGATTATCAGGGCAGTCCGTCAGAAACATATACTGCCGACTATCTGGCCCACTGGCAGAAAATTTTTACCGGCAAGGAAGAAAACTGATGGAAACTCAAGAACTTTTGCTGGAATGGCAGGACGTATTGCAATGCGATACCCCCTTGGATGCCGGGACAGTGCTGACCGATCTTGAAGAATGGGATTCCCTGGCACAATTCGGCATGGCGGCTTTTTTTGACCGGAAGTTGGGCATCCAGCTTTCTTCAGGCGACATCGCCAAATGCCGCACAGTACAGGATTTGCTCTCTTTGGCGAGGAAGGCATGAACCTGTTCTCACGGGAGCAGTATATCCTTGTTACCGGGGCAAGTTCCGGCATAGGCCGGGCTTGCGCCATGCTCTGCAATGCGCGTGGGGCCAGTGTCATAGCCTGCGGTCGCAATGAGGCTCGCCTGCGGGAGGCGCAGGCAAAATGCGCAAGCCCTGCGCATTGGCACAATGAAACGAAAGACTTGCTGGCAGAACTTGAATCCCTGCCGCAATGGGTTGCCGCTTTGCGGCAGAAATACGGCAGGCTCTGGGGCCTGATTCATGCCGCCGGTGAAGGGCGTTTGGACAGCATCGCCTGTTTTGAGCTGGCAGAGGCCAAACGACACCATGATCTGAATTTCTTTGCTCCCATGCAGCTCGCCAGGGGTTTTGCGGACAGGCGCAATTTTCTGAAAGGAGGAGCCATGCTCTTTCTTTCCTCGGCATCTGCTGTCTATCCTGAAAAAGGACATTGCGTTTACGGGGCAGCCAAGGCCGCGCTGGCCACTGCCATGAAATCGGTCAGTCAGGAAATGGCGGCCAAAGGCTTGCGCGTACACTGCCTTGCGCCCGGCTGGATACGCACCCCCATGCTGGACGCAGCCACAAAGAGCATGGGCGAAAGCTATGCCGCCAGAGAGGAGGGCCGCTATCCTCTGGGATTTGGCGAACCGGAAGATGTGGCTGAAATGGCTGTCTTTCTTCTCTCGGAAAAAGCCCGCTGGATCACCGGTCAGAATTTTGTTCTTGGAGGCGGGTGCTACTGATGGGTGTGGTTATCATCGGCAATTCCTGCGCAGCGCGGGAATGTTACTGGCTTTTGCGCACAATGCAGGAGGCGGATAGCAGTACGCCTGCTTTCAAGGGCTTTCTGGCCTGGAAAGGATATGCAGGGCAGCTCTGCGAGCTGGCGCATTTCTCTTTGGGGGATTCCGAAGCGTATCAGGTTGAGCCGGATGATCTTTTCGTGATCGGCATAGGCAAGCCTGCCCTGCGTATGGATGTCTACGACTGGATCAAAGAACATAATGCAAAATTATATACTCTGAAACATCCTAATGTCTATATCTGCCCGTCCGCCACTGTTGGGGAGGGCAATATCTTTCAACGTGATTGCTCTGTTCAGGCCAATGCACGCATAGGTAATGCCAATTTTTTCAACGGCGGTATCACTGTCGGTCATGATGTGACTATTGAAAACGGAAATACCTTCAATCTTCATACCGCCATTTCCGGTGGTGTCCGCATTGGTTCCGCCAATCAGTTTGCGCCTCAGAGCATTCTTTTGGAACACGCCAAAGTAGGCAACTGGAATGTTTTCGGGCCGGGCGCTGTTGTGTACAAGGGTTGCAGGGATCACTGCCTGATGACCGGCAACCCCGCACTGATAGAAAAACGCTATGCGCCGGTAAAAAGGGAAGGCTGAGCCAGTGTCTGGTACACCGCGACTTTCGGTGGTCATGCCCATGCGTAACGCCGGGCATTGCGTCTGCCAGATGCTGGACAGTCTGGCGACACAGCGCATTTTCATGCAGATTGTGGTGGTTGACGACGCTTCGGAAGATGACAGCGTTGCCCGTGTTGCAGCCTGGAGTCGTCAGTCTGGCCAGCCTGTTGAGCTTGTTCGCAACACAAGGCAGCTCTATTCCTATGGCTCACGCCTGAAAGGGCTGGCCAGAGCCACTGCGCCGGTTGTCTGGTGTGTGGACGCCGATGACCGTATCCCTCCCAATGCCGATGTCTCCGCTGCCCTGACCATTATGGAGCGGGAAAGGCCCGATATTCTGCACTGCAAGGCCTGTGGGGTGCTGCCCGGAAGCAGCCTGCAAAAGCCCTTGATCTGGACGGAGCCGGTAGCTGAACGCCTGCGGGGAAAGGATATTTTTGCCGCCTTTCTTGCCCATGCCTATCCCCCCGGCACACTTTGTAACAAGTTTTTCTCAGCCCGCCTGGTCAAGGCGGTGCTGGCAGCAGCTCCAGATCTGGAAATACGCTATTTTGACGTAAAATTTCTCGGTCTGCTTTTCCTGCTGTACGCGGAATCGTACACGGCCTGTAATGAACTGATTTACGAATACCGGATGCGTGCCCATCGTCCTGCCTGGCTGTATGCCCGGCAGGTGGATGCCCTCTTGCTTCTGGAGCAGACGCTTGACCAAACTGTAAAGGAGGGCGCGCCGGATCAGCTGGAGGCGTTCCGCGCCTATTGCAAACGGCGTCTCATCATCCAATCCGGGCATCTTTCCCTGATGGCCGAGGCAGAACTCAAGCCCCTGCGCGCAAAACAGGCCGATCCCCATGACTGGCTGGCGCAAAATGTTCTGGCCAATATCAGTCAGAAAGAGCTGCTTCATGCTCTGTGCCGTTCCCTTGCGGCCAACAGCGCGCGGCTGTGCGGCTGGGCTGAGGATATAGGCCGCCTGTACGGCGTGAGTGATCTCTTGCCCCATGATCCCGCCTGGCCCGCGCTGGATTCTCTGCTTGTGACCACGCAAGAATGGCTGTGCGGAGATTTTGGAGCCAAAACCTGCCGCCGCCTTGCCCAGTGCGGGATACACCTTGGCCGCGGCCTGGCCGATGCCGACTTTTGCCATTTTGTTTCCACAGCGAAGAATTCCGACAGACTGCTCCTTGCCCTGCTTCTGGCCAATGCCCAACTGGCGCGGGCCATCACGGCGGTCATGGCTCCGGATATAGATATTACCAAAAAGGCGAACTGAAATGAGCGACGCAAAACCCAAACGCCGTGTGGCCCTGACCGTGGATGTGGAGGCGCACCCCATCCGCGCCGCCAGGGATCACGTCAACCGTCTGATCTGGGGGCGGCAACAGGGCCGTGAGGCAGGCATCCAGACCATGATGGATATTGCCGACAGGCACGGCGTGACCATGACCTTTTTTCTGGACTACCCGGAAGTGGAACTCTACGGCGGGGAACTGCTGGATGTGGGGCGGGAAATCCGTCGCCGGGGCCATGATCTGGAGCCGCATTGTCATCTGGAATATATTGTAAAGTCTCTTTTCGGGCTGGATGACCCGTGGTCTCTGCGCTTACCCAGGGCCAACCTGCATCAATCCCTGAAGATCGTGGACTGGCTGGTCAACAGGCATGAGAGCATCTGCGGGCAAAAACCCCTTGCATATCGCAGTGGGGCATATCTCATAGGCCCTGATTATCTTGAAGCCTTGAAGAGGTCTGGCATTGTCATTGATGCCAGCTACTCATTACGTTGCCCGGAAAATCCCTTCCGCATCGGTTTGCGCGGGCCATTTCTCTGGGAAAACGGCCTGCGGGAAATCCCCGTGCCGTTTATTCCCTATTTTACCAAAAGCAATCATCTGGTTGCCTGGAATTTCAACTTCTCTGGCTTCCTGCAAGGCTCGGCAAGTGAAAATGCCGCCCGGCACAAAACCTTTCTGGATACCTGGTTCCGGCGGCATGGGGATGACGCTGTTGCCGCGCTGATCATGCATTCCTGGTCATTCTGGAAAATGGACGCGCAGGGATTTTTCAGCATTCCTGAAGATCGTGGCCTGGAGAGCTTTGAGGCCATGCTGACCATGCTTCAGAAAAATTTTGAAATAATCCCCCTTTCCCGTCTGGCCGAAGATGAGGCCCCTGCCGAGCTCGAAAAGGTAAGCGCGCGGGAACAGGATGGTCATTGCCCTGTCTGCTGTGAGCCTGTCAGTCATTTTCAGGACTATAACGGAGGCGCCAAACGCCGTTGCGCCTTTTGCAGTTCTGTGGAGCGACAGCGTACTCTTGTGGATTTGGTTTATGCCGGGGCATTGGGGCCGCATGTCTTTACCGGCAAGGATATTTTGCACATTGCTCCGGGCTGGCCTGAAACGCTCTTGCTCCGCAGGATGCGGGAATGTCGCGTGACCACCCTGAATATTCAGCCCGGCTGTGATCTGACGGCAAATATATCGGCCATGCCGGAAGTGCAAGACAACTCTTATGACATTGTTCTGGCCAGTGAAGTTTTCCGGCATGTGCGCCATTTTGACAGGGCATTGGCCGAAATTCACCGGGTTTTGCGTCCGGGAGGCTTGCTGATCTGTTCGGATTGCCTTGAAAATGCCGACTATGGCCGTGAAATTACCGATATTGCGGAACAGATATCCTGGTACGGCAAGGAGAAGCTGGAGCAATTCGATATTGGCGACTTCCGCCGCTTTGGCCGTAAAGATTGGGCAAAGAGTTTTGAGCCGTATTTTTATACGCGCCTGTTCAAGGTCAATGATCAGGCTACCGGCTCTCCGGCCTGGTGGTTAGCCTGCACGCCCAGAAACAAAAGGAACAGACAATGCGGCGCATAGCCATTACCGTGGATGTGGAAGCGCATAAACCTCGCGCTTTGGACAAACATGTTGAGCGTCTGATCTGGGGCAGGCAGCATGGTCGTGAGCATGGTATCGGCAAAATGATGGATATTGCCGACAACTGTGGCGTTCCTCTGACTTTTTTTCTGGATTACCCGGAAGCGGAAGCCTATGGCGAGGATTTGCTTGATGTGGGGCGTGAAATCTTTCGCCGCGGTCATGATCTGGAGCCGCATTGCCATCCTGAATATCTGTATACAAGCCTGTTCGGCACGGACGATCCTGATGCTGTACGCATTGGCAACGCTACGCCTGCTCAGGCTAGCAACATGGTAGAGTACCTTGCTGATTGCCATATACGGGTCACCGGCTCACGTCCTTTGGCTCACCGCAGCCGGGGCTACGAGTTGAGCACTCCCTATCTGGATGCTCTGCAACAGGCAGGGATTATCCTGGATGCCAGCTATTCGCTGTCTTGCAAGCGCGCCCCACTTCGCCTGGGGCTGCGTGGCCCGTTCCGCTTTGTCAATGACCTGCTGGAAATCCCCGTGCCCTTTATCCCTTATTTCCAAAATGCCGGCCCGCTGATTCCCTGGAATTTCAATCACCGCTGCTTTCTTACTCCTGATCCGGAAGAAAACCTGAAGAGACATAAAAAATTTCTGGAAAGCTGGTTCACAAGGCACGGAGATGGTGCTGTAGCCACCTTAATCATGCATTCCTGGTCTTTCTGGAAGATGGACCTGCATGGCATGTTCACTCTCCCGGCAGACGAGACAGTACATCTTTTTCAATCCTTACTGGCTATGCTCAAAGAAGATTTTGAGATAGTCTCCCTCGCTCAAATTGCGCAAGAAAATCAACAGAATTTTGGTTCCTATGAAGTTGTCTCTGCCAACGTGCAGGAAAACGTTTGCCCTGTTTGTTATGAACCTGCAAGTCATTTCAAGGATTTTAATGGCGGTCTCAAACGCCTGTGCCCCTTTTGTGGATCTGTGGAAAGGCAGCGTTCCCTTGTAGACTTGGTGTATGCCGGAGCTTTTGGCCCTCAGCTTTTCCATAACAAGGATATTTTGCATATCGGTCCGGGATGGGCTGAAGGTCTTCTCTTGCGGCGTATGCACGGCTGCCGTGTGACCTCTTTGGATGCCCTCCCGGATCGCGGCGCCCTTGTGGCTGATATTCAAAGTATGCCTCAGATAGCGGACAACTCTTTTGACCTTGTTCTGGTCAGCGGGGTATTCCGAAATGTGCGCCATCTTGATGCGGCGCTTCAGGAAATTGTCCGTGTTCTGCGCCCCGGCGGCGTGTTGCTCAATACCGAGCCTCTGCTGGACAGGGAGTTTGGCTATAAAGTATCTGACCAGGCCAGCCAGTCCGCCTGGTATGGCGCGGAGATACTGCAAAAATATGGGGTAGGCAAATTTCGTGAATTTGGACGCAGGGACTGGGAACAAAGCTTTGCGCCGTATTTTCATACCCGCGTGTTCATAACTGAAGACAAGGCGACAGGCCTGCCTGTCCGCTGGCTGGCCGGCACGCCCAAAAAGGGCGCCGCCCCTGTCACTGCTGGCGTGAAAAAAGAACCGGCAGAGCTTTTCACGATTTCCATTCTCCGCTCAAATGCCGGGCGTATTTTCCATGATGCGCAACATGATCCTCTCTCAAAATTTCTGCCAGAATTTAAAAGCTGGCGACAGTTTCGCCAATCCGTTTCTTTTGTCGACCTGACGTGGCTGAAAGAGGCTATTTTTGCCTTGCATTTTAAACAAGTTGCGCCAATACCGTCCGACGGCCCCAAAAAAGGAGACTTTCCCCCTGCGTATCCCGCGGATTTGCACCCCTACAATTCTCAGGCGTTCTACTATTTGTTGCCGGAACTGGAGAAAGATCCTGCCCATAGTGATAGCCTGCAATTACGGCATATAGCTTCTGAACTGGAGAGATGGATTGACAGATATGGCTTTTATACCCAATCCATCAGCATGGATCGTCACACATATTGGATGGTTTGGCATGATACTGCCGTGGCTGTCCGCCTCAATTTCATGGCATATACCCTGCTGCGGGTTTTCCCCTTGCCCCAATATGACAGCAGGCTGCTTGAAAAACTTTTCCGCAGTGCTCTGGATCACTTTCTGCTGCTTTGCGCGGATCATTTTTTTACAGACAGGTACAACCATGGCCTCTTGCAGCTTCTTGGCCTTTTAAGCTTTGCCGCCAGTTTTCCGAGCCTTCGGGGAAGCGAAACCATTCCTGAGCTGGTCATGCTCAGGCTGGAAAAACTGCTTGGAGTCATGATCACTGCTGACAATGTTGTTCGGGAACATTCGCCGGAGTATCATGTACACATATTGCCGATTCTGGAACGAATGAAAATCTTTTTGACCCGGGCCGGGCAGGAGGCAGGAGTACTGGAGAACCTTTTGGATAAAATGCGTACAGTGTGTGCCTGCTTTATTCTCCCTGATGGAACTCTCGCCCCCTTTGGCGACACAAGTCCATATCTCGCTCAAGTCATTGCAGATGAAGTCGCCAGGGCCCGCAAGCAATGCGCAGCCTTGCCCCCACTCTCCATACTTCACAATTCGGGCTATGCTTTTTTGCGGATACGCAAAGACAATGCTTCTTGCGAAAACACGTCCTGCCTGACCGTGACTGCGGCCTTTCATTCCCTGATTCACAAGCATTGTGACGAACTCAGCTTCATCTGGAGCGAGGGGAAACAACACCTTCTGGTAGATTCCGGGATGCAGTACGGCCTGGAAGGCATGATAGAAAGTGGCCCACTATGGGACAAAGGCTTTTACTATTCTGTTCCCAACCGTGTTTATGCTGAATCCACCCATGCGCATAATGTCGTGGAAATCAATGGCGAAACCTGGTCCCGACGTGTTCAGCCCTGGGGCGTTCTGCCACTCAGCGGCCGGCAGCTGTCGGAAAAGCATTGGCTGCTGGAAGGGCTTTGGAACAGACCGGAGGGCTTCCGGCAAAGACGCAGACTCATTTTTTCTCCCGGCCGATGGCTGCTGGTTTTGGACGAGCTTGAGCCGTTACTGCCGGATCAGTGTGGGCAGACAACAAAATTCTCGCAGTGGTTTCATTTTGATGCAAGCCTGGATTTACTTTCACATTCAGAAAATTCTCTTTGTCTGAAACTGCCTGACAGCCGGCAACTGCATTGTCACAATTTTGCTTCCGGCCAGATAACTATGCACAAAGGTGAATTTTTACCACGCCTTCAGGGCTGGCAAGCAATCAAAAGTATTCGATGGCTGGATCCTGCTATCGCAGTAGGTATACATCAAACTACAAAAACTATATCAACAAGCTTTATGACAATATTTTCACTCATCGGATCATGCGTTTGCTCTTCAGATAAAAATGGTTCTATACATTTGAGATTTGCAAATAACATACATGAAAGTATTTTATTATAAATTATTAGACAATCAAATGACATAAATTGTATTAGTAAATATAATTTTATCGCAATAAAAAAGTTGTAAAAATAAGAAATAAAGTATACGTTGATGAACGTATAATTTGATTTATACATTTGTCACCTTGATAATAATACTGGAGGGCATGATGAACTTTCCGTTGCCAAATTATGGTCAGATTTCTGTTTATAAACGCTTTACAGCAATAACTTTAGAGCAAACAAGAAAATGTCATAATAAATGTATATTCTGTTCTCGTGCATCAGCAGAACATCAGAATGTCTCTATGGATAAAAGTGATTTGTCTTTTATACTTGATATGTTTCCTGGATATTCAGAAGAAGTATCATTTGGTTCTGGTGAAGTATTTATGCTAAAAGATTTGCCTGAAAGGGTTCAGATGGTAAAAAAATCCTGGCCAAAATGTAAATTACAAATTACTACAACTTTTAATATATCACGTGGCGAAGAGTATATCAGGGAATTATTCCATGCAGGACTCGATAGCTTATATATTTCATGCTATGCCTATACAAATGACGATTATAAAAAAGTCCATGGCTCTGACAACTTTTCAAACCTCGAGGAAAATATTTCTGTTATTGAAAACTTGCCAAAAAGTATGTCTGATAAAATTGTATTTAGGTATTTCAAGAATTATGGTAGTCTCTTTAATATTAAAGAGGCGGAAAATAAATTTAATATATTTAAAAGAAAAATGGAAAATGCAGGAATAAAAAATTTTGACCCAAGACAGTGTTTCCCGTGGAGTATTCCACAACCTCTCAATGGGTATGCAGCTTGGCATTTGCCTTTCCCGTGTGATGTTGTTTGGGGGAATAGATCCAGAGCATTAAATATCTTATATAATCTTGATGTTATTCCTTGTTGCATGATGCGTAATGAAATAATTTTTGGTAACCTGAAAACAATGAGTCTTGAAGAAATATTTACAGGAGATACCTATAAATCTTTCTATCGGGCATGGTGGCAAATGCAACCTGAGAAGATACCTGTATGTAATTCATGCCAAGTATATGCAACGTATGCCGAACGGGACGAGCTGGCCCGCATGGCCGCATGGCAGGCCAGAGAAGTGCGCGGCCAGAAGGTCATTTTCTGGGGAGGGGGAGAAGCCTACCGCGCTTACAAGAGCTTTTTTGTGGACTGCGAGCCCGTGGCAATGCTCATGGATACTCCCAACGCGACTGAGCAAAAAGAAATCGACGGCATCCCTGTTTACCGCCCTGATGTCTTTTTGCCTGCGCTCACAGAACCCTTACCCCTGGTCATTTTTGCCATGCAAGAGGCCAGCCCCAAAATCCTGCAAACGCTGAAGGAAAAATATTCCTTTTACAAACCCTCCAGGCTGATCATCTGTCCGGCCAATGCCCACATTGTGGCGCCGGTGAAGCCGTTTTTTCAGGATTGACCATGCAAAGGATCGCGGTCGTTGTGGGCACCAGGCCGGAGGCCATCAAGCTGGCCCCGGTGATTCAGAAGCTGGAAGGCCAGAGCGGCTTGCAGCCCCTTGTCTGCAATACCGGCCAGCATGATCAGCTTTGTGGGGAAACGCTGGCCTGGTTTGGCCTGAATGCGGATGTCAAGCTGGATGTCATGCGCCCCAATCAGGGGCTTGCCGCCTTGCAGAGCAGGCTTTTAACCGGGCTGGATACCTTTCTGGCCGCGAGCAGTCCCGACGGGCTTCTTGTCCAGGGTGATACCATGAGCGCTTTCTGCGGAGCGTTAGCCGCCTTTTACCGGCGGCTGCCTGTCTTCCATGTGGAGGCGGGGCTGCGCTCATATCATCTTGGCGAACCCTTCCCGGAAGAAGCGTTGCGCCAGATGCTGGCCCGCATTGCGGCCCTGCATTTTGCTCCCACCACTGCGGCACAACAGGCTTTGCTGGCGGAACATATCCCGCCTGACAACATTCACGTTACCGGAAATACCGTTATTGACGCCCTGAACTGCCTGACAGATACGGCCCTGGCAGAAGCAAGGCAAAGGCTGGAAGCAAGGGTGGATCTCACGCTGCCATTGGTTCTGGTCACGGTACACCGGCGGGAAAATCACGGCCCCAGGCTGGAACAGATACTGCGAGCGGTGGATACGCTCAGCAGGCTGTATCCGGCCTGCCGCTTTATCCTGCCGGTACATCCCAATCCCAATGTGAAGCAGGCCGTTCACGCCGCGCTTTCCGGGCGGGATACCATCATCCTTACAGAACCTCTGAGCTATCCGGAGCTGGTATGCGTGATGCAAAATGCGGTTCTGGCCTTAAGCGACAGCGGCGGTATTCAGGAAGAAGCTCCCAGCTTCGGCCTGCCGGTTCTTGTTTTGCGCTATGAAACAGAGCGCAGGGAAGGTCTGGAACTTGGATTAGCCAGGCTGGTGGGGGCTGATTATGAAATGATTGTGAGGGAAGCTTGCAGTATTTTGCAGAGTCCTTCAAAGATTTCTACGCATTTTTTTAACCCTTACGGCGATGGCAAGGCAGCGGAAAGAATAGTTACGCTGATTGAATATTATACAAGATATGGAGCCACTGAACAATGAGTACTGTTGTCTTTGTTAATGCCTATGAATTTGAATATTTAGGGACACGCCTTTTAGCTTCATGGCTGCAAAGTAATAATATTTCTACACATAATATTCTATTAGATGATAATCAAGATATAAAATCTAAAGTTCCACAAGAAAAATTTATAGGTTATCAGCAGTATTCGGCTGGGAATCTTCTCGAGCATAAAAGCATGTACCATCCTTTTGTTGCTGAGGATTGGAAGGCATTGGAACAAGCTGTCAGTATGGAAGATCCCAAAATTTTAGGGTTTAGCGCTCGTTCCACATTTAACTTTCTCGCAAATTCCATAATCAAGATTTTCAAGAAAGCCGCGCCAAAAGCCTTGCTGGTGGCTGGAGGATTTGGGCCGACTCTTGAACCAAACCTGTATCTTGACGCTGGTTTTGATGTGGTAGTGCGTGGTGATGGAGAAGAGGCCCTTCTCAAGCTTGTTCAGTCTCTTGAATATGAAGAGAGAGAGAGAGAGAGAGAGAGAGAGAGAGAGGTAACAAGTATATATACTATTGAAAATACCAGTTGGAATAGAGCGCATGGAGGTCATAGAAACCAACTGAGTAATCAGCAAAAAGATTTATCGCGTTATCCAGCTCCTCTTTCGGGGCATGAACATTTCAGTTGGATTCAGAATGGGCAGTTGCACCGCTATGAAGATCCAATGCTACTTTCCAATACGTATCGAACTTTTTTGGGAAGAGGTTGCCCTGGAAAATGTACATATTGTTCTGGTGGGCATTGGAAATCTTTATATCGTAATGATGGAAAAAAGGCGTATGTACGTCGAAACAGGAATATTGAAGATGTCATTGAAGAATGTAGAAAATTACCAGATTCCATAAAATGTATTGGATTTTGCGATGAATATTGGTCTCTATCGAGAGAAAAAGCGGAACATTTTTTTACATTATATAAAAAATACGTTAATAAAGCGTTTTGGGCTTATCTTAACTATGAACAAATGATTCAAAATCCAGATCTCATGGATTTAGTTATCGATTCAGGGCTGAGCTGGACTGGAATTGGCTTTCAGACAGGCTCTTCTGATTTATTGCAGCAGATATATGAAAGAAAAGCTCGTTTTTCTTTGCTTCTCGCCTACTCCCAACGTCTTTTTTATAACTTTATTCCATTTACTGCGCAGTTCATTGGTGGAAATTGTTATGAAAGTTGGGAAGATCTGGAACAAACTCTGGATCTCATTCGTGAATTACCAGTATCGATGGAATATCGTAATGCTGTTGTTATTGGGAATATTCGACTCTCCCCTCATCCTGGAAGCCCTATTATTAAA
This sequence comes from Desulfovibrio sp. ZJ200, assembly GCF_011039095.1. NCBI lineage: Bacteria > Pseudomonadati > Thermodesulfobacteriota > Desulfovibrionia > Desulfovibrionales > Desulfovibrionaceae > Desulfovibrio > Desulfovibrio sp. ZJ200. The sequence continues at coordinate 33,235 of NZ_JAAKEH010000027.1, forward strand.
AAACGTCCAAATGTAGTAGTAAATCCTATGCCAGCTGAGGAATGGCACTTTCGTGCCATTTTAATGGAATATTGTCGATTTTTCACTAAGGATGAATTTTCAAATCATATAGCATCTTTTTTAGATAGAGAAAAATCAAAAAAAGAAAAAATGGATGAAAATATTTATCTTGAAAATACATTCGAGCAGTTGCTTAAAATAAAACAGCTCTCGTATTATCAGGAACTGAAAAAAATAACTGGACCTTGGGTATACTATGGAGCAGGTGACTGCTATCAAAAAAATAAAGATTTTTTTTCAATATGTAAGCCTGAAGCTATTCTTGTTGATAAAGATCGAATGCCCTATAAAAAAAGTATTGATGGAACTCCAATCATCGCAACAGAAGAGTTTTTTCAAAATGAGAATTTTGAAAATGTAAATTTTATGGTTTTTTTAGGAGATCCGATGCCTGCCAAGAAAAAGCTTTTACGCCAGTACAGAGTTGGTTTTGAGAAAATTCATTCATGCAGTATTGTTATGTCATAACAATCATTTTTTGCGAAAGAGGATACTACTGTATGGATCGCAGCTTTGAAGTTTATTTGGGCCAAAGGCTCAACGAATACAGCCAGGAAGCCACACGCCGCCGCGCCAACTGGCTCTGCGATCAGGCAACAGGCCGGGTCCTGGATATAGGTTGCTCTCAAGGGCTGGTTCCCTGGCTGTTGGGGCATAAGGGCTTTGCGGTGACGGGCCTTGACCTTGATGCAGAGGCCATCGCCTGGGCGCGGGAAAACCTGAAAAGTGCCGATCCAGACGCGCGGCAAAGAATAGAGCTGCTGTGTCTGGATTTTTTGGAATATAAACCGGATCAGCGCTTTGATGCCATTTTGGCCGGAGAGTATCTGGAGCATCTGCCCGATGCCGCGCTGGACAAACATCTTGCCCATATTGCGGAACTGCTGGCCCCCGGCGGGAGAATAGCCATAACCGTACCCCTGGGCCTGCACCCCCACCCGGATCATGAGCAAACCTTTCTGCCCGGTAATTTTGCGGCCAAAATCGGCAGGCATTTCTCCATCCTGCTGCTGGAGGTCGAAGACGCCTACCTGCGCTGTGTCTGTGATCTCTCCGAACCCGGACAGATGCCTGATGCCTCATTGCTGCTGGAACTGGCGGAAAAGGGAATTATCCAGATCCAGCAAAAGGCCGTGGCCGGAAAACGCGCCACAAAAGTTGCTGCGTTGCAGGGCGGCAAAGATAACATTGCCCCGTATCTGCGCCAAAGGCAGAAAACTGCCCAAAATGAACTGACCAAAAAACTGGCAGCCAAAGGACTCTGGGCGCCTTTTGTCTATGACCGCTACCTGTTCACGACGCTGAATGAGATATATGCCGACAAACCGCTTGTGCCCCAGCCGCGTGAAATATCCCCGCAAAGCCTTTTTGCGCAGGCTGACAAACGGGTGGACTACCTGCAAAAGCATTTTGGCGCTATGGAAGGCGCGGATTGTCTGGAAATTGGTTGTGGACGGGGAGAAACCGCGGTTCGCCTGTCAGAGCGGCACTCCTGCCGCGTAACTGGCGTGGATGCACATCCCTACCCTGAATGGCCTGACCGGCAATGTGATCATGTCCGTTTTGTGGAAGTGGATCTGACAGAACAATCCCCCTTTTCCCCGGAAAGTTTTGACTACATTGTTTCTTTTGCAGTGCTTGAGCATGTGCAAAATCCTCTGGCTATGCTGGAGGTCATGTTTGAATTGCTCAAGCCTGGTGGAAAGATTTATCTCTCAGCCAACCTGTACCGGGGGCCAATGGCCTCACACCGTTACCGTGAGGTCTTTTTCCCTTGGCCGCATCTGCTGTTTGAAGATGCTGTTTTTACCCGTTTTTATCGGGAGAGAGATGGTCGACAGGGTGTCACTCCTGCCTGGGTCAATAAGCTCACCCACCTGCATTATCTGGAAAAAATTCACGAGCTTGGCTTTGAGATACTCAAATGCACGTATTCCAGGAGGCCCTTTGATGAAGATTTCTACCAATGTTTTCTGGAAAAGCTTGGGCGCTATCCTAAAGGAGACTTGGAAAAGGATTTTATAAATCTCATGATATATAAGCCAATATAAAATAAGTTGCTGTGAATATATATTGATGTAAAATTCAATATATCCACAGGCATTTCATACCTGTCAGATGGTAAGGAGGTCATTTATGGTAATCCCTATTTATATTGGATTCATATCATATGAACATATTGATCATGATATTGTAAAATATCGTTTAGAAAAAATATTATCATTTTTCAGATTGGATAATTCTAATTTCAAAATACAGTATTTACTGGGGCAAAGAGGAGGGCTCATCTTTATTGATCAAGTAAAAAATGCTTGGACAGTTCCTTTCGCCTGTCAGCAGGATAAACGATTAACGGTGTCTGCATATCTGCCTTTTGGAGTACCTCGGCAAATGAAGATCGAAGATATGCACAGCGGACGTTATTTGCCTGAAATGGTGGATAAACTTGCTTCTTCTCCACAACATATTTGTCATCTTGCCCCTCCCCAGGTTTGGGCAGACTGCGACCTCGAAAAAAATGTTCTGTGCATCTTTAATGATTATCGAGGCTTCGGCAGGCTTTATGAATATACCAGTCCATTCGGTATAGTTTGGACCAATAAAATGGCGGCTGCCCCCATGTTGGCGGCCACCTGTGCCGCTATGGATGAGACAGCATGGGCCGGATTTGCTGCAAATAGTCTGTTTTATGGCGGAAGCACCGGCTTTTCCAATATGAATTATGTACTGCCGGGAACATGGTTACAGGCTGATCTAAGCTCAGGTTTGATTGAGCGCAGGCGATTCAGCTCTGATACCGGGGGAGTTGCCGTAGAGCCTCTGCCTGCTTCAGCTGTTGAAGAATCTGCTGATGCGTTATTAGGCTGGTGGCAGGATTTGGACGTTATGACCTCCGGCCCCAAAACAATAGATCTTTCCGGTGGCAGAGACAGCCGAGTGGTTGCGGCGTATGCGTTGGCTTCCAATCTCGAAGTAAAATTCCGCACTTGTTTTCCTCCTGCTTTGGATGCTGATTTGGCAGAACGTCTTGTGAATCTGGCTGGACGAACTGTCCCGTTTGTTCGTGAAGACTCTCGCCAGAAAAAAGCATCTTCGTATAAAGATGAACATTCTTTATTATACCATGCATCTATGATTCTACGCGCAAATAATCACGATGTATGCATTCATACATTTTTAAATTATCCTGTTGATAGTCAATATCTCCCAAAGAGAACTTTTATTGCAGGTGGGCCGCAGGGTGAAATAACTCATACTTATCAGTATGATAATGAAATATTAAATAATATGTCTATAGATGAAAGATTATCTGAAGTATTTGATTTTCACACAACAAATGCATACGGAGTGACAGAATCAACAAGGAATATATCACGTATAAATCTTATAAATCCACTTATTGCTAAGTCAGCAATTGCTGGGTTTGAAAATTCGTTCTATATTCTTGATTTTATGAGGCTTGATATCTATCTTAATCGTAATTCCGCTGGATCAGTTGGAGCGTATGACATAAAAACACCATTAACAGTATATCCATATGTACGTTATGGTTTTAGTCAATCATTAAAATCAAAAATAGATTCAATTTTTGTAAAAGAAATAATATCTTTTGTAATGCCTCAATGGCGTGATGTTCCATTTTTTCATGAGTTTCCTGAAGAGAAACGTCATGATTTTCATGTACGTCGTCCTACATGGTGGGAATTAGGGCGAGGGAAAGACTTGTTGGAGATATATGATTCCCACCCTGAGCTATGGAAATTTTTTGAAAAGAAGCAGGTACTTGAATCTGCATATCTCTGGCAGCAAAAATTATCATCAAAACTTACTCCCCGCGAAACTGCTTTTCGCGAGCTTTGCAATCGTTGTGCGCAGCGCCATGTGTGGATGGTGGCCTTCATGCAAGAGTTAAAAGAGATTAATGAAGTAATTAGTACTTTTAGTTCATAAGTACTATTGAAAGTCATTGTAGTGTTGTTGATTTGATACTATTTGCTATTGCGTAAATCCGGAGGTTCTGAGCCATGCTGATGCCTGTCTCTATTGCCTGGGCAGCTCAATATCCCCTGTCCAGAGCATCTGTGGAAGAGCGTTTGCAGGCGATTTTCCGTTTTCTGCATCTTGATGACGCGGATCGGTTTGGCGTTCAGCTTGTCTCAGACGGCATTGCGGTCTAGCGTTTGCAGACTGCAGGCGTAACTCCTTCACTATCCCTTTGATTTACAAAGATCCAAATAAATTAAGTACTTCCGCCTAGCTACCATTTGGGGCAAGTGCTTTTGCCGACAGGCAGGCACTGCGAAGTGGCGAGTACCTGCCTCAGTTGCTGCAACTTTTGCGCAAGTCGCCTCAGACGCTTTTTGACCTGGCGCCGCCGCAAGTTCTGTGTCAGTTGGATTGTCAGGAGCATAAACTGACCTTGTGTAATGACTGGCGCGGCTTTGGGCGGCTTTATGAATACAAAACGGCCTTTGGTACGGTCTGGTCAAACAAGATGGCAGCGGCCCTCATGTTTGCGGGCATACCAGCTCAGCTGGATGAAGAATCCCTTGCCGACATGGCGGCTTGCGGCATGTTCAGCGGGAGCGGTACCGGCTATAAAAACCTGCATCTCGTTGCCCCCGGTTCCTTTCTTGAGGTTGATAGCCTCTCAGGCACAATGACGACTGCAGCACTGAGCCCCGCGGCTGACGGCCTGATTCGGAGGGAAGTGGAACCGGATGCGCTGGAAAAAGCCCATGCCGCCATACGCCGCTGGGTGGAAGAACTCCGCTTTTTCAATACGTCCACTCTCCGGCTGAACCTTTCCGGGGGGCGTGATTCACGCATAGTTGCCGCGGCTCTGTTCGCCGCGGATCTGGATTGTGAGATTGCCCTGTGCAGCCCCCCTGCCAAAGATGCCGAACTGGCCCGGCAGCTTCTGAAACTGGCTCAGGTGGATGCCCAGGTCAAGCATCAAAACAGGCGGCAGGAGATTCAGGCCTGGTATGCCGCGCGGGGCAGCCTGCTTGAGATTGCCGATGATTTTTTGCGCACTCAGAACAGCAATATTTCCGTCAAGCTTTTCTTTAGCTGGCCTCTGGCTATTTCAGATATTGACTCGGGATTTTGTATGTCTGTGGTGATCAGGGCGAGGTCGCGCATAACTGTTATTATACGCCTCAACTCTTTGCGCAGGAACAGGCCTGGGAAAGAACCGGTCAGGGGATGCGGCCTTCACTGAAACGGCTTGAAGGCTTAGTGGATACCATATCAGTTAAAAGCTTTGGGGTGACAGACTTTTGCGGGCAGCAGGCCAGGGAAAACATCCGCCGGAATGTCGTAAAAAAATCTCATGCAGCAGGCCTGGATGGATTTTATCATCTCGACTTTCTCTGTTTTGATCTTTGCCTCAACCGCCAATGGCCCGGAGCCAACGGCGCTTTTGATCATAAAACTCCGCTCACAGTATACCCCTATGCTCTCAATGGATTCAATCAACGTATAGAATCAAAACTACATTCTTATTTTGTGCGCGATGTTGTGGGCTCATTTCTGCCGGCATGGAAAGAAGCGCCATTTTTTCATGAATTGAAAAGTGATGAAATCGAAGACTTCTATATAGCCTATCCAACCTGTTGGGAAATGGGGCGCGGAGAAGAACTGTTGGAAATGTGCTCTTCAAAAAGTTGCGCCTGGAATTTGTTTGAGCGCAATACTCTTCTTGCAACTTTCAAAAATATGCTTGATGTAACGTATACCCATTCTCTTTCGACAAGAAAAATTTCAAATATAAACACCACTGCCCAAAAACTTATCTGGGTTATGACCCTCGAACGTAATTTGCAACAACTTAACAGGGCCATGCCCAAGGGGTAAAGTGGGGATTGTTTCTGAATGGAGGGTGTCAACGAACCATAGCGAATCCAGAGCAGATTACCTTTGAAAATGCTCTGCTGACGCGAAAGCGGCAGCCGCCGCAACGCGGCGTACATTCAGGCGAAAACCGCGTTTTTCACCTGAATGCCACCTTTGACTTTCATAAAAAGTCAAAGGTAATCTGCTCTATGAAAATCGCATCCATAAAAAGACCGACGCCGACGACTACCAGTGCGTCATGGACAGCCAAAAGCGGGCCGCGGTCAACGCCCTCCCGGAGTTCCGCTGTGTGCCCAATGGCATGTGCCCAAGAGAAAAGCCCCCACGGCTGTCGCCGTAAGGGCTTGAAAAACTGGTGGGTCGTGCGGGGATCGAACCTGCGACTCTCTGCTTAAAAGGCAGATACTCTACCTACTGAGTTAACGACCCGTTGAGACCGACAAAATAGCGGCAAGCGGCAAGATTGTCAAGGCCGTATCCCCGGGTCCGCGCCTGGTTTTTCAGCCCTGGGCCGCAAGCCCGCGCGGCGCGGGCCGTTATCCGCGCGCGGCGCGGGAGCATTTTCACAGGAAAGGCTCTAAGCGCCCTTTTTTTCCAGCTTGGCCCATGTGTCGCGCAACGTGGCCGTGCGGTTGAACACCGGCAGCTCCGTTGTGCTGTCCTTGTCTTTGCAGAAATACCCCAGGCGCTCGAACTGCACGCGATCGCCGGGCTTGCTTTCGGTCAGGGCCGGTTCCAGCAGGCCTTGCACCACGCGCAAGGAGTCGGGATTCAGGTAGTCCAGAAAGGTCTTGCCCTCGGGCACGGCGTTGGGATTCTCCACGGCAAAGAGCTGATCGTAGAGGCGCACTTCCGCCGGGATGGCGTGCGCCGCCGAAACCCAGTGGATCGTGCCCTTGACCTTGCGGCCGTCAGGGCTCTGGCCGCCCCGGCTTTGGGGGTCATACTCGCAGCGCAGCTCCAGGACGTTGCCTGCCTCGTCCAGCACGGCCTCGCGGCAGGTGATGAAATAGGCGTAGCGCAAACGCACTTCCGCTCCGGGCGAAAGCCGGTGGAATTTTTTGGGCGGCTCCAGCCGGAAGTCGTCCCGCTCAATATACAACTCGCGCGAAAAGGGCACCTTGCGGCTGCCGTGGGAGGCATCCTCGGGATGGTAGGGCATCTCGAACTCTTCCACCTGATGTTCGGGATAATTTTCAATGACCACCTTGATCGGATCGAGCACGGCCATGACGCGCGGCGCATGAGCATTCAGGTATTCGCGGATGCAGAATTCCAGCATGGAATACTCCACCGTGGAATTGACCCGGGCCAGTCCCACTCTGGCGCAGAACTCTCGCAGCGCTTCGGGCGGCACGCCCCTGCGGCGCAGGCCGCTCAGCGTGGGCATACGCGGGTCGTCCCAGCCCGTAACGTGCCCCTCCCTGACCAGTTGGATCAGCTTGCGCTTGGAAAGCACGGTATAGGTCAGATTAAGGCGGGCGAACTCGATCTGCTGCGGATGATACAGGCCCAGGGCGTTCAGCACCCAGTCGTACAGCTCGCGGTTGTTTACGAACTCCAGGGTGCAGAGCGAATGCGTGATGCCCTCCAGCGAATCGGACAGGCAGTGGGTGTAATCGTACATAGGGTAGATGCACCAGGCATTGCCCGTGCGGTGATGCTCGGCATGACGGATGCGGTAAAGCGTGGGATCGCGCATGACCAGATTGGGCGAGGCCATGTCGATTTTGGCGCGCAGCACCCGCGCTCCGTCCGGGAACTCTCCGGCGCGCATACGGCGGAAGAGATCCAGGTTTTCCTCCACGCTGCGGTTGCGGTACGGGCTCTCGCGCCCTGCCTGGGTGAGCGTGCCGCGGTACTCGCGGATCTCGTCCGCCGTAAGATCGTCCACATAGGCCTTGCCCATGCGGATCAACTGCTCGGCGTACTGGTAAAGTTTTTCAAAATAATCGGAGGCGTAAAATTCGCGATTCTGCCACTCCCCGCCCAGCCAGCGCACATCTTCGCGGATGGATTCCACGTACTCGCTTTCTTCCTTGACGGGATTGGTGTCGTCAAAGCGCAGATTGCACAGCCCGCTGAATTCCCGGGCCACGCCGAAATTAAGGCAAATGGACTTGGCGTGCCCGAGATGCAGATAGCCGTTGGGTTCCGGCGGGAAACGCGTATGCACCTGCCCGCCGAAACGGCCTGACGCGTTGTCTTCCCGGATACGGGCCCGGATGAAGTCCAGGCCGGGCCTGGCCGCCTCCCTGGCCGGGGTTGCAGTGTCGTTCGGGAGCGCATCAGGGGCTGTGTTTGAAGACATATTCCGCTCCATTCCATTACGCCGATTGCGGCGCAGATTGCGAGGCATCAGCCGAAAGATCGCCATGCGGCCCTCTGCGGCGCGTCAGGGAGAAAGCACATTCCTTGCGGGCGATCCGCGTGTAGCGCCGCACTGCCCGGCTGTTGCGGTAATGATAATCTGAAAAAATACGCCAAGTCGCACCTGCGGTCAATGCAGGCCTGGCGGGTTGACAGCGATGCCGGTCTGAGCTAACGTGCGTCTTCACGATCTGGCGGCATATATGCGCCGGATCATGCGGAGAGGTGTCCGAGCCGGCCGAAGGAGCTCGCCTGCTAAGCGAGTATACGGGCTTAAACCTGTATCGAGGGTTCAAATCCCTCCCTCTCCGCCAGATTTCACTCCATCTTGGTTCGGTACAGTCCAAAAAGTCTTTCCTGGCAAGGGATGAGGCGAAATGGACTGTCCGACCGAGAGGAGTAAACGCCATAGATATCCACCAGTTTTAGGGGTATATGAATCCCTTGCCAGGAGAATACCCCCATGTCCCTTGCCGATACCGCCATTCGTGCGGTTAAGCCCCTTGATACGCCGCAAAAACTTTTTGACGGCAATGGCCTCTTCCTTTGAGGCTGTGCACGGGAATGGCACGCCAACCAGATTTTTGTCTGGACAGCAAATTACGCCAGGGACGTGATGGAGCGGATTGCCCAAAATATCTTCCCGTATCTTGGCGATCGTCCTATTGCTGAAATCACTCCCCCTGAATTGCTGGCTGTTCTTCGCAAAATTGAAATTCGCGGCGCTCTTGATCAGGCTTATCGTGTACGCGGCATCTGCTCTCTCATTTTCCGGTATGCCATTGCCACGGGCCGCGCCGAGCGCGATACGGCTGCCGACCTTCGCGGAGCGCTGCAAAGCCGTACTGTTACGCCTCGTGCGGCCATAACC
>NZ_JAAKEH010000028.1:0-41067 GCF_011039095.1 Desulfovibrio sp. ZJ200
ATGCCTGGCTGAATGAGTACAACACGGAGCGAAGCCACCAGGGCAAGATGTGTTGCGGACGGACGCCCATGCAAACCCTGCTTGACGGCAAGGCCATCTGGAAGGAAAAGGTCGGGCAGCTCAACTAACCAGACAACGGACCCATCAAAACGGAGACTACTGTCAGATCAAGTCTGAACTACTACAGTTGAGGCGACTCCGCGAGATTTCTCTCTCCATTGCGTCCATTCACAAGGTTCTTTGTCGCCATCAGGCAAAGCCTTTGGTGAGCTATCATCGAAAAAAAGACTTTACACGTTACCAACGATCGATTCCCGGTGAGCGAGTACAAGTGGATACCTGCAAAATCGCTCCTGGCCTGTAGCAATACACCGCCGTGGACGACTGTACTCGTTATCGGGTGTTACGGGTATATGCCCGCCGAACTGCGAGCAATACGTTGGATTTCCTTGATTGCGTCCTTGAAGAAATGCCCTTTCCTATTCAACGAATGCAAACGGATCGAGGCCGTGAATTTTTTGCCGTCATCGTCCAGGAACGCTTAAAGCAATATGGAATCAAGTTTCGTCCGACGAACAAACCAGCCTCTCCGCACTTGAACGGGAAGGTTGAACGTTCACAAAAGACAGATAGAATCGAATTCTACAGTACTATCAACATTTCGCCATCCGACATTGATATGCTTCTTGCGGAGTGGCAACATTACTATAATTGGGAGCGTCCTCACAGTGCACACAAAGCAAAAACACCTATGGAGCGGTACTGTGAATTGATGGAGCGGACACCACTGTCTGAAGAAGTTGCAGGCAACTACCACCCTGAACGAGAGCACATCCAAGAACAAAATTACAGCCTGGAACTTCGGCTCAGAAAATTGAAATGATGTCTATGAATCACACATATAAAATGTCTGATATTGCTAATTTTCCTAATTCAACAAATTTTACTTCTTGCCAGTTTCATTTTGTTTGATGAGGTCAGCATGAGTATTTACTGTGATGAATCTGGATTCACTGGAAATAATATGTTAAATGAAGATCAGCCACATTTTTCCTATGTTGGTATCAATATTTCGGAAGAATATGCTGCTGAAAAAATTATAAATTTCACCAAAAAACATAATATACGCCAAGAAGAAATAAAAGGACAATCTTTACTATCTAAAAGTAATAGATATAAAGAGGCTATTGGTGAATTATTTATAGAACTTATTGAAAAAACAAAAATTACTGTATCATTAAAAAAATATTCCCTTGCATGTAGTTTCTTTGAATATATATTTGAACCATTGATTGCAAAGAAAAATTCTTTATTTTATGAATCAGGATTTCATCAGTATATTGCTAATACTATATACTTGAATTCATATGGAAATAATAAAACAGCAAATGATATGCTTTTAGAATTTGAAAAATTTATGCGCAATAAAAAAAAATAATCTGCTATCTTTGTTTGATAAAAAATCTCATTTATCATATGATATAAGTCATATTATAGAATTTGCATCAATACATAGAGACAAAATAATAGATGAATTCCAAGGGCTTGGAGCTTCTCAAAAGTGGATTCTAGATAATAGCATGACCCTATTGTATCATGTGCTCTGTGAATGGACTGTTGATATAGGTGAACTAACTGTTGTTTGTGATGAATCTAAACCATTGAAGGCCATTACTGATACTTTTGAAAATTTTGTGAATCGAAAAGATCAATTCTGGCGTGAAATGAATGGGAAAAAGTACCCTTCGATACCACACTTATCTAAAAATATATCATTTGAAAATTCAAAAAATAATCCAGGATTACAACTTGCTGACATTATGGCATCAACAACAACCTATATTTTAAACCATAGAAACACTTGTTCATATGCAAAAAATTGGATTGATTTATTACTACCACATATAAGCCTAGCGATTGTTCCTGATTTGGAATATTTTTCGATTTCGAATGCTGATCTATGGAGAAATGTTCTTATTTTAGAAGAACTTATTAGACGCTCAAGAGCGAATAAAGATTTACTATATGGAATTGAAAAAGAATTTCTATTGGCACAGATAAGCGCAAAAGGTATGGCTTTAGAGCTTGCCTCAAAGGATAACGAACAAAAATCTAGTATTCAACCGGCCGATATTCATTCCCCCGCAAGATAGGCTTGTATTTTCCCGATAATGTAGGCTTCAAGCCGCGAACTGAACGCCCGGTACACCGGGGCCACCAGCGGCCGCGGTTCCTGTTTCAGTTCCCGCGTGTCTTTCGCCAGGGGTACCCCGGCCGCCCAAAACGCCCGGCGCATGGCCGGGGTCACGGGTTGCGTGCCGGTAAACTCAAATGCGCCCCTGCTTCCGCGTTTGCCCGTCTGAACAGCCGCCAAATGCGCCGCGGCGGACGGGGTAACGGCTCCCACATCCACCCGAGCCTTGTTCACCATTTGATAGCGTATGGCGTTCCACAGGCGGCCGCCCATCGGGTTTGGTCCACGCGTGATGCCGCGCCCCTGCCATCGGTTGAAAGCGTTCGGAATGGACTGCCCGCGCAGGCGGCCGCTTCGCGTGTAGGACGTGCCCCGGCGCTTGCCCCGGAAAAAAGAAAAACTCCCGGCCGCTATCACTATTCCTGCCATGAGGAGTTGAAGAAGCATCTGCATGCCTTTCTTATGGCGTATAACTTTGCGGGAAGACTGAAAACACTGAAAGGGAAATCTCCCTATGAATTTGTGAGAGCGATATGGGCTGCTGAGCCCGAAAGATTTCATGTGAATCAAAACCACTTCACTGTGGGACTAAACACCAGCCGGACAGCAATGGGCCATAATCAGCGGCCACAGCGGCAACAGATTTTTCCCCCAGCCGCCGTACCATTTTTTCTCGACCTCTTGCCGTAAGTTTGGCATTCTTATGGCTGTTCACCCTTCTTCCCTTCCCGTTTGCTGTTGTTTTGTCACTTCCAGCTTACCGGATTGAAGGAGGGTGAACAACCTATTGAAACATTACAACTAGAGCATGGTACAGGGAAAGCTGGAGACTACGGCTGCCGCTGCCGCTCTCGCGGGCGGGCAATTTCTTCCAGCAGCAGGCACATCTTTTTCCACAAGTTTCTGTTTTCAGCGTAAAGATCCCGCCGTTCCTCCTCAAGGGCTGTCAGGCGTTTTTTCAGCTCCGCGCACTGCGGGCAGGAGCACTCCCGGCTCTCGCGCGGCGCGGCGGCCGCGATTTGTTCCGCCTGAGGGGCAGTGGTCAGGCACGGAGCGGGCTTGTGCGCCGCTTCGCGGGAGGCGGATTCCGCGCCGGTCAGCAGCCAGTCAGGCGAAGCGCCGGTGAGGGCGCAGATTTTGAGAATCACGTCGGATTTGGGCAGATTTTCGTCCCGCTCATAAAAGCCCAGAGCGCCCTTGCTGATCTCAAGCCTGGCGGCGAATTTTTCCTGTGATTCCTTGCCGCGAGCCATTTTGATGCGTGAGCCGAGAGTGGTCATGGTCATAATGTCGTGCCTGCGCAAAAAGGGCGAGTGGTAACGCTACCCGCTTCAGGCTTGCGGGCAGTCCGTGCCGAAGCGGGCGGCATGTTCCCTGAGCGTGCGATCCAGGGCCAGCGCGGCCTTGCGCGCCTGCCGCCAGGCATTGACCTCTTCCAGCAGGATCTTGTTGACCACGTTCTGGACGGCGGCCTCCTCGGCGGCCATCTGGCGGCTGAGGGTCAGCGCGCCGTCGCGCAACACGGCCTCGCGTTCCTTGGCCGGGGCTTTGGATCAGGCTTTTTGCAGATCGGCAAAGCCCTGTTACAGACGCTGGCGGGCCTGAGCCAGATGGGCGCGCCCGGCCTCGGCGGCGCTGGATCAGGTCATGATCTGCTCCAGATCCACGGTGGCGATCCGGGGGGCTGCGACCGCGGCGGACGCGGGCTTGTCGCCCTCCAGGCTGCCGCTCAGGAGGCAGGCGGCAAGCAGGCCGTAAGGGCAAGGAGGAATGTACTACGGCACATGGGGCTGATTTCCTGTTGTTATGCGTGTCGGATCAGTGAGATGATAGTGCTTTTACAACGCTCTGAGACGCTTTTTCTTCTCGCGGGCGCCAGCTAACGCTGTCGCCAGAGCGTTTTGCTCATGAGTTTGCAGCGATCCTCCGGAAATATTTGCTTCGTAATCCTCAATGAGTACGTCCATAGATGTCATCAAAGCGAACAATGTCATCTTCTCCAAGATAGGAACCAGATTGAATTTCTATAAGGACGAGGGGAATCACCCCAGGGTTTTTCAGGCGATGCATCGTGCCCAACGGAATATAGGTTGATTGGTTTTCTGTAATCATCTGGATGGATTTTCCATTGGTCACTTCAGCGGTTCCGCTGACAACGACCCAATGCTCCGCCCGGTGATGATGCATCTGGAGTGAGAGTTCCGCCCCTGGATTGACGACAATGCGTTTGACCTGAAAACGGCTGGCTATCGCCAGGGTTTCATAACTTCCCCACGGTCGATAAACCAAGGGATGATGCTTTGATTCAGAACGATGCGACTTATTGAGATGTCCAACGATTTCTTTTACATCCTGAACCCGTGAACGATGAACCACAAGGAGTGCATCCTGCGTCTCTATGACGGCGATATTGCTGAGTCCGACAGCTGTCACAAGGCGGTGCGTTCCGTGCAGATAGCAATCTGCGGAATCCTTGCAGATTACGTCGCCGATACAGACATTACGGTTTTCGTCTTTAGAGCCAACCTGATAGAGAGCTTCCCAAGAGCCAAGATCACTCCATTCCGTGGAAAGCGGCACAACAGCCGCAAGCTTTGTTTTTTCCATCACGGCATAATCAATGGATTCCGATGGCGAGGTAAGGAAATCCTTCGCACCAAGGCGAATGAATTTACCATTCTTTTCATTGTTCCGCCAAGCGGCTTCACAGGAGTCATATAATTCAGGCGCGAATTTTTTCAGTTCATTCAAATAGGTAGATGCCCTGAAAAGGAAGATGCCGCTATTCCAGGAAAAGCCTCCCTCTGCCAGCATATCCCTGGCGCTTTGCGCATCCGGTTTTTCTACAAAGCGGATTACACGGTAACCGTTTCCAACGGCTTCGCCTTGCTGGATATAGCCAAAGCCAGTTTCCGGGCCTGTAGGCGTAATGCCGAAGGTGACAATCAACCCCCGCTCGGCCAATTCCCCTGCCTTTAACACACCGTCCGCAAAAGCTTCTTTATCCTGCAGTAAATGATCCGACGGCAATACTAAAAGGATGGGATCCCCATTGCCGATTTCTCGCCCTCTTTCTCTGGCAAAAAAAGAAGCTGCCGCAATAGCGGGGGCTGTATTGCGCGGTTCAGGCTCCAGAATAATTCTGCCAGACATCTCGCATTCCAACAGTGCTGCGCTCACATAAAAGCGGTGGCTTTCAGTACAGAGGATCACTGATTCGGCATTATCACTCAAATAATTTATTCGCTCTAGCGTATTCCTGAAGAGAGTATGCCCGTCTCCCAGATCAACAAACTGTTTGGGATAAAGAGCGCGGGACAAAGGCCATAAGCGGGTACCGCTGCCACCGCATAGAATAACCGGGAAGAAGCTATGCATGAAAGATCATCCTCTTTATATCCAAATAGGCTAAAAATATTTTAACGTAAATTTATTAATGAAAACTAAAAATTTTCGGATAATTTTAGTAAAAAATTTTTGCTTATTAGATATCGTTGATATTTTAACCCCCTTGAAAATGACCGTCAAATCAATATTTGATTTTTCTCCATATGCTCTGAATTCAAATTTTGTATTTTTATCTACAGTTTCATCTACTCTTAAAATGAAGTGAGCGCCATTGAGCAGGAAAACAGGCAAAGTTTTTTTGAAATAGCAATTACCAGACGTATCGACACAATCCAATGTCCATTGCACATATGTAGGAACGTCAGCTATTTCAAAACTAAAACTCGCATCATACGATCCAGGGGGAATAGATATGTATGGCCCATGAAAAATATTATGACTTATTCTGTTCGTCTGGATAATGATATTTCCATCAGCATAAGTATGATCTGTACTGAATAAAGCTGCTGGAATATCCAATTTACCATTTTTAGTTGTTTTAAAATAATTTATATATCGATGAATGAGAGCGATCTCTTTATGGGTGAGAAGTTTTTGCATATCGTCCTGAATAGACCCAGTAGCGCGTGCATCAATAATTTTTCCCTGAAATGTTGCGCAGCACATATTTTTTGTAAAAGGTATAGAAAGCCAATTACAAATAGCCCGCATTGTTTTTTCAGTTTCAAGAATGAGTTCTTCAAATTTAACAATCAATATTTTATCAGGATGTGAAGCACAGAGTTTTTGTATGTTTGCTGTTCTTGAAACTAGTTCAAAGAAAAAATTTTTATCGCCTTCTAAAAATTCCTTCCTGCATTCTGTAGCAAAAGAACTCTTAAGCAGTTTTGCACGACGCAAAATAGCTGATCCTAGCGCGTCAGATATATCTCTGTCAATATAGATAATCCTGCCTTTAGGAAATGACACCAATAATTTTTCATAATCACAGAAGTCGTTATAAGGCATAGTCAATGCATAACGAGGTTTATTATTTGATTTTGTCTCAATAGCACTGTGCAAAGCATCAAATATTGCAGAAAATATATTTTCTTTGTTATAATTTTCCATATTCCAAATTGTTTTCGCAAGATTTTCATCCATACTATAAAAATCAAATGATATTGGTAATCTTATTTGTTCATTGTTTGATAAATGAAAAATATAAAATTGCTGTAAGGATACCGACTCAAGTCTACTCCATTCGGTGGATGTCAGCAGATCGCGAAAGTATTTTAACTGAAGATTATTCCCATAAATCCCTTCCGCCACACCTTTGGGAACACGCTCTTCTAAAGGCACAAAATTAGAGAGTGCGGCTGCAACATTGTCATGCCAAAGCGGGGTGCTGAAACAAAAAGGGTTGCCTTCCAGAAGGGCCAAGAGAACTGCCTTGCCTGCAGTCGGCGCTGCGCATACAGTGAGAGGACTTATCATATGGCCTTCTTTTTAATGATAACGCCAAAGCATGTGGCAGGAAATCCGTCTATTAATAATTTGATATGTGGAACACTGTAAGGCGGATATTTTATATTAATCCCCTCAATTTCCTGATGAAAATAAGGTGGATTATCGATATACAGATCAAATATCTTATTTCCATACGAAAAATCAGCGCCAATAACTTCTCCTCCAAGCTTCCCAATCTCCTCCACAAGATATTCAATATGCTCTTTCTTAAATAATACTGAACCACAATTATCAATGGTTTGAGGCGTATCCAGGAAATTGAATTCTGTTGTGTGAACCGAAATACCTCCAGGCTTAAGAAGGTTGAGCGAATTCTTGAGAAAATCCAATCCAGCCTGTATTGAGCCGATGTGCTCAATAACGCATACTGACCAACAAAAATCATAGAGCCCAAAAAGTTCCGGAGGAATCTGAGTAAGATCTACATAGCGCAATTCCAATTTTGATTTAAAGGTAGTAATATCAACAAGATGCTCATAAAATAAATCAGAGAGGGATTCTGTGTATTGTCCGCCTTTTACCCAATCGCCATTATTATCTTCACCGGGCTTATCGCCCGCGGTAATCTCGCAGCCTCTCTTAATTAAATAACTGGGAAGCGGCTCTCGCCCGCAGCCCAGACCAAGCCCTTTTTTTCCTTCTTGCAACATTCCATGCTCAAAGAGGACCTGTAACACATAGGATTGCTCCCAATTCTTTCTGTGAAAGTTGAAATCTTTTCCTAATTCCCTAATCCAGTACCGGGACCAATCCGATTCAATATCCTCTTGCGTTGAAACCTTACTATTTAAATGGTAAATTCCAGGTGATTCTGGAATTGGACGTTTGGCAATTTCTTTTTTCAATTCTTCTGCAATATAGTGAGCTAATGCTTTATTATTAAGGCTAAGGTATCTAATCATTATCTTATCAGCAGATCCCGTAGGTTGCTGGTTTTTATTAAGGAGCTGAGAGCGCGCAAAAAACGAATTTACAGCCGCATGTATAGAAGAGCTTACAGCCGCGTCTATACGAGATGAAAGAAAATTTTTCAGACGAGTTTTTAACTTCAGCATATTTTACTCCTTTCCTGCAACTTCTGTATAAATCTTGCTTAATTTTTTGGCATAGCGGTCAAGAGAAAACATTTTTGCCCGTATGCGTCCTTTTTCCTCCAATGCCAGACGGTATTCCTCATTTCCGCATACGGCATCAATCCCATTTGCTATTTCATCAACGCTATAAGGATCTACATAATGAACAGCGTCACCGCCGATTTCAGGCAATGAGCTTATATTACTTGTAATTACCGGACAGCCCAATTGCATCGATTCAATCACAGGCAAGCCGCATCCTTCATAAAGGGATGGAAAAACACATGCCGCGGCTCCTGATATAAGCATTGTAAGATGCTCAAACGGTAAAAAAGGAATGCGTAAAATTTTTTCTTTCCCGGATGGGGTTTTCCGTACCTGCTTCACAAGTTGGCTTACATCATCAAAGAGCCAGCCATTTTTCCCTACAATCACGAGAGGGTAGTCACTCTTGGACTTTAAGGCCGCCGATATAATGCGATGTACATTTTTTTTGGGTTCAATAGCGCCATAAAAAATGATATATTTTTTATAAGACATGCCATATACATTTCTAATAAAACTTTGAATATCTTTGATTTCTTTATTAATATATTTTTCATCAATACAAGATGATTGATATGCAACTGAAATTTTTTCTTCATCTTTCACATCAAAATATTCTATTATATCTTTTTTGCTCGATTCCGAGACTGTTATAATTTTATCAGATTTTTTTATTGTATACTTTGTAAGTTCATAGAATTTTTTTATATCTACAGTAGTTGAATATGGTATTTTTAATGGAATAATATCATGAATAGTGGTAATATTTTTTGCATATTTAAAATAACATGGAACTTGAAACGGCTTATGGTATATATCAATATAATTTTTAGTTTTTCTTATACTTAAAAATTTTTTACATATACTAAATAGTATTTCTGATTTTATATGCATATTGCTTTGATTATAAATTCCATTAACATATTCTATACGATCATCAAAAAGTTTTTTATCACTTTCATTTAGTAAGAAAAAAATATTTTCTCCAATGAAATCTATATCATTTATTATATTTAATAAGTTATTTATTTTTCTGCTTATACGAAAAGCTGTGCGAGATTTTTCTTTGTTCTCACCACATTCCAGAGATAATTTTTTGAAAACAATCGCTTTGGCTAGGAGTTCATTATGAACTTGAGGGAGAGGGACCCCAAACTGAAGAAAGACATTGTGATTCAAAAAATTAAGCGCACGGCACAATTCTCTGGTATATCGCGATATCCCAGTGCCACTTTTAGAATATAAATTATATGCGTCAACAAGTACTTGCATTTTTATTCCATTCTATATATTTATTTTTCTGTGCTGTTTGATGTTATATATTCTTCAAGAATATTCTTCACAGTATTATATCCTCGATATTCTCCGTTTTCCAACCACAACACCGTATCGCACACCTCCAGCGTACTCAGCCGATGCGCTGCAATAACGCAGATACGCTTTCCCTTATTGGCCAGCACGGTTTCCTGCACCGCAGCTTCGCTGGCCTGATCCAGGGCGCTGGTGGCTTCATCGAAAATCAGCAGGGCGGGGTTGGCATAGAGCGCCCGCGCTATGGAGACGCGCTGCATCTGCCCGCCGGAAAGGCCGGAGCCGCCCGCGCTGATGGGGCGGTCAATACCCGCGCAGTCCGGCCCCAGAAAGTCGATGGCCGCTTCACGGCAGGCCCGGCGAACCCGCTCGCTGTCCGGCGGCGCGCCCCAGTCGCTGAAGGCCACGTTCTGAGCCACGGTTCCCGCCAGCAAATAAGGGCTTTGCGGCACATAGCCCACCTGTTTGCGGTAGGCGGCCAGCTCCCCGGCGGACATGGGCCTGCCGTCCACCAGCAGGCGTCCTTCCGTGGGTTCCAGCAGCCCGCTCAAAATGTTGATGAACGTGCTCTTGCCCGCGCCCGAGCGCCCCACCAGCCCCAGGGTGGCTCCCAGGGGGATGTGGCAGCTGATATCCGTAAGGGCGTCGCGCTCCGCGCCGGGATAGCGGTAGGAGACATGCTCAAAGACAATTTCCTTGCGGATGCGGAAGTTTTCCGCCGGGGCAGGGACGGTTTCCGGCGTGGCGGCGCAGAGCTGTTCAAAATAGTCCAGACAGGGCAGGGCTGTGGACTGCAATCCCCGGATGCTCACGATGGAGCCCACCACCCGGTTCAACGAGGGCAACACGCGCCAGGCTGTCAGCGTCAGCAGGGCCACGGTGGCGGTAATGGCCGGCAGGGTGGCGTCCTGAATATGGATCAGCAGAAAAATCGCCAGCCAGATCAGCAGAAAGCCGGAGCTTTCCAGCACCCAACTGGGCACGCTGGGGCTGAGCCCCAGAAAGGAACGCGGCCTCATGCCCGCGCGCACGTTACGCGCAATGGTCGCCAGAAAGGCCGGTTGCTGCTGATAAATAATCAGCTCGCGCACCCCGCCGATGGCGGTCATGCTGGCGGCGTTTTCCTCCCGCTGGGCTTCGGCGGCTCTGGCCGCCGCGCGATCGATGCGCCTGCGCAGCAGGCTGTATGTGCCCCAGGAGGCCGCCAGCATAAAAGCCACGGCGCTAAGCGTGACACCCGGCGCATAGAGGGTCAGCCCCGCGAACAGCAGGGTGACGGTAATCAGATTGCTATAAGCCGTCAGAATGTTCAGAAGCACCTGCCCGAGATTGAAGCGCCACTGCATGCAGGTCAGAGCCTGACTGCTTTGGGCGGAAAGATGCCAGCTGTAGGGCATGTACAGAAAGCGTTCCATGATGCTCATACCCACATGAGCCGCGACCTGCTCGCCCAGCATGGCCGAGCGCCAGGCCACCAGGGCGGAGAAAACGTTTTTGCCCGCAATCAGACCGATGGGCAGCAGGCTGGCCCATAAAATCAGGCGGCGGTAATCCGCGAAAACAGGTTCCGCCGCCGGCACAAGCTGGAGAAATGCCTGGGCATACGGCGAGGCCGCGAACTGCGCGGGCGCGTTCAGGACGGTGAAAAATCCCGTCAGGGCCATGATGCTGGCCAGTTCAGTCATGCCCAGAAGAGTCATGATGGCGAACACTCCCCAGATGCGGCGTTGCAGCGCAAAAGGCAGCACAGCGTAAATGCGCTTCAGGTTGGCGAACAGCAGCCGGAGCTTATGCATGGCCCCCGCCGCACAGGTCGCGCCGCAGGCTCCGTAATATTTCCGCCGCCGCATCCACATCCGCCTCGGCCCAGCGGGCCTTGAGCCCCTTGTACACGCCGGAGGCCATGTTGACCGGCACAAGCGTGTAGGGAACGGGATGGGCCAGCGCGCCACGCATGAAATCCATATTGCCCGACCAGCCGGTGGCCACGACGTGCAGGCCGTGGAGCATGGCCTCCCGGATGGTCAGCCCGTAGCCTTCGGAACGGTGCAGGGAAAGATAGACGTCATGGCGCAGATACAGGTCTTCCAGCGCCTCCGCCGTCAGGGGGGCGGTGAGCAGGCCAACGCCGGGCACGCGTGCGCACGCTTGCCGGAATGTCTCAAAGGCCCGGCTGTCAGCTTGGGGAGCATTGATCTTGAAAGTCAGTTCAGCCTCGCCCGGCGCAAAGGCCCGTTCAAAAGAACGCAGGGCCGCGAGAGGATTTTTGCGTTCAAAGGAGGAAGCCGCGTCAAACACGAACAGACAGCGCAGCACGCCATCCTCGGCATAAGCTGTCTTGCGGCGCGCCGGTTGCGGCACGTTATGGGGAACGACGCTGATCTTTTTGTTTGTATGGCCTTGCAGGGCCCTCTGCACAAAAGTGCTGGGCGTTTGCACCTCGTCCACATATTGCAGGGCCTGCCGCCAGATGTCGGGCATGGTTTCCAGCTCCCAGGCCCAGTAGCCGATCAGGCGCTTGCCGCGCAGAAAGTCTTTGCCCAGCTTGCAGAGCGCCAACTGAAACTGCGGCGGATTGGCGTGAATGACCACCGTGCCGTGACCGCGCCTGTTCAGGATTTGCGCCGGGTCCAGCGGTTCTTCGGGGGGGATGAAGTCCCGTCGCTGGAGCATGGCGGCGGTGATGTCCACCATCAGCACATGCGCTCCCAGGCACTGGTGACGTTGCGCGTAAAGACGGGCGGACTGCGCCAGGCCACTGCTGCTGCGGAAAGCTCCGCAGACGAACAGGGGGGAGGCGTCGGCAGCCGTCACGCGTTTCTGCGCGCGCAACAGGCACAAGCCGGCGAGCAACAGGTAACGCAGGCTTTGCGGCGAGGCTTTCCAGCAGCGTTTGAGAAGATTTTTGCCCACCTTTTCCCCGTTCCTGTGACGTCTTGAGGTTCTCACCGCCCGTTGACAGAAACACTGTCGATTTTTTGCGGCGTAAAAAAAGGAAGAAAAAAGATAGGCAGGCGAATTTATGAGGATTTTTTCAAAGTAAATATCTTTGGCAAAAGTTTCCTCAAGGGAGGGTATTGCAAATTAGAGGTGTTAGAGGTATTGCTATCTCAAGATTCATCGACAGTGTTTCTGTCAATGAGCGTTTGATTTGTGACCGAAGAAAAGTGCTCCCGCCCGGGAACGACCAGCTTCCTCCAACGTCTTGTGTTTTTTGTTTTTTTGTCTTTTATCTCCAGCCATTATCGTGTTGCAGGGCTTGCCCGACACCCCTCGTAAGCGCCATACGGGCGCGGAATGAAATTTCCGCCCTTGTGCTCTCCGGTATTTTTCCTGCCGGATCGGGCAAGAAAAACACTCACTGTCTCAGCGACGGCCAGCAGCGACGCCTGCCCCAGATGGGCGTAACGCATGGTGGTCCGGGGATCGCTGTGTCCTAGAAGTCTTTGCACTTCATAGAGGGAGTGCCCCGCATTGACCAAAAACGAGGCAAAGGTGTGCCGCAAATCGTGGATGCGCACATCCGCAAGCCCCAGGCTGCGCCGCAGCCTGTTCCAGAAAAGATAGAGGTCACTGAGGGGCTTTCCCGGAGCATGGCC
Source organism: Desulfovibrio sp. ZJ200 (assembly GCF_011039095.1). Classification (NCBI taxonomy): domain Bacteria; kingdom Pseudomonadati; phylum Thermodesulfobacteriota; class Desulfovibrionia; order Desulfovibrionales; family Desulfovibrionaceae; genus Desulfovibrio; species Desulfovibrio sp. ZJ200. The sequence continues at coordinate 13,080 of NZ_JAAKEH010000028.1, forward strand.
GGGGAACAGCCACGGGTTGCCAGACTGGCGCGGAATGGCGCGAATGACCGCCATGGCCTCGTCGGACAGCGGAATATGGCGCGGCTTGCCGGACTTGGACAGCGGCACGATGAGAAGCCGCAAATCCAGGCGGGCGTGCTCCCAGCGGGCCTTGAGGATTTCGCTCTTGCGCGCGCCGGTCAGCAAAAGCAGGCGGATGGCGAAGGCTTCCGGCCGGTCGCTTTTTTCCAGCGCCCGCATGAGGCGCTGCGCCTCCTCCCGCGAGAGATAGCGTTCCCGCAACGTGTGGATTTTGAAGCAAGACACGCCCGCGCACGGGGATTGTCCGGCGGGCAGAAGGCCACGCATTACGGCCAGAGAGCAGATCGTTTTGAAGACCGCCAGAATACGGTTGCAGGTGGCCGGGGCCAGACCTCTGGTGGACAGCCCGTGCAGCCAGTCTTCCACTTCGTGGCGTTGGATGTCGGCAAGTCGCCTGTCGCCGAATGCCGGGGAAAGATGCTGCCGCGCAATGCGCTCATCCACGCGCCAGCTCCGCTTGCGGATCGTGACGTGCGGCAGATAGACATTTGCGACAAAGGCATCAAGGGTGATAGGCGCATCACGTCGCCCTGCCTGGGCGGGCGGTTGCTGTGCCGAGGGGTCTGACGAGCGATGACGGGCCATGCGGTGTCCTCCTTGCGTTTGCCGTCTTGATCCAACAACTTTTTCTGTTGGGCAAGGCGGGTTCCGCACAGCGTATCATGGCTTTTTCAAGCGACTCCTTATTTGAAGATGAGGCTATGGCCAGGGCAATCCGCATACGTCCAACCGGAGAGCACAGCTATTTTTTGCTTGACATGATCTGGCAGAGGTGAATTTTTATCGGCTCTTTATACTGTCGATAGGCGCGTGGGTCATGGCGGGAGCGCCGCGTAGCACCTAGGGCGGGCTGTGTCTGCCTTGGATAATCCGGGCATAGGGCATAGGGCATACAAGATGGCGACTGGGCGTGTCACCGCTCTCCCTGCCTTTGGGCTTTTCGGGGATCGAAGGGGCAGCGCCCCTTGCCAGCCGTGAGGCTATACGCGGAGCGTATAGACGAAACGTAAGCTGGCCCTCGGAGACAATGCCGGACGAATGAACAGGCATCCGTGCGAAAAAGGAGACGCATGATGCGGATATCGGGATCGTTGCAGGTGCGTATCTGGCGGGAAACCGGATCGCATCCGGCGCGTCGCTGATAGGTATGGCGGCGGCATGAGGCAAGCATCCAGCTCGCGGGAAAGCGGTACGCGGCGAAAGTCTGGGCACCATGCGGCAGCCGTTCAATCTGTATTTGGCTCACAGAATGGTCGGCAGGGTGAGCGTGACAGCGGGGGCATCCGAATGCCAGGCTGGCGGTGACAGTGCCTGTATGGAGAGAACGCTACGGAGTATGAGTCGGGACGGGATTGTGTGTATCGCGCCCACTGCGTGTCGGTATGGAGACAATCCATGAGAAACGAGAAGCGCTTTGGGGTGTCACTGTCTTTGCGTCTCTGGGTTGCGAGCCTCCTGTGTGCATGGTGAGAAAGTGCAATCTTCGTGAAATATGTGAGATTGCCATTTCCCACATGGATGGATTACTCGTCGCACAGAGAGCGACGCCAGCATGTCCAGCGTGCCCGAATGCGTGTCCTGGCTTGAACTTCGGAGACCAGGCAAGGCGCTCTGCAAAAAATGAATCAGGCGCTGGAAGTCGATCCAGAAGGTATGGCAAATGTATGGGAAATGAAAATGCCGGGAGGCGCGCCCGGCATGGGAAGGTTGGCTGATGAAGGGCGATAGAGTCCTCTGAAAGCCAGAAAGAATGTTGGTAGTATAGTTGGTAGGAAAATATTTAAAATATTTTTCTACCAACTATTCCATAGTGTTATAGAAATAACGCAGCTTCTCTTTGAAAATGCTCTGCTGACGCGAAAGCGGCAGCCGCCGCAACGCGGCGTACATTCAGGCGAAAACCGCGTTTTTCGCCTGAATGCCACCTTTGACTTTCATAAAAAGTCAAAGGTAATCTGCTCTAGAGCGGCTTGCTGCTGAAAACGGCAACCCGCTCTAATACCTGGAAAAAACGTGGCTTCTATGGCTGGAATGGGCGGCACAAGCGTTTCGTCCGATGTCTTGTTTATGACATCGGAAAAATAGGAATAGAGCGGACGCATCCCTGGCGGCAGGCCATGCCCCGGCACAAAATTGAAGCAAGCTGAAGCCCGCGGCGGGAGCAGACTTCCACCGCGGGCTTCAGCTTGTGTGCGCTGGCTCTTGCCGCTGCCAAAGCAGGGCATGGCTTACCTCTGAAACTGTTCCCTGGCGCGGTTTACGCTCTCAAGGGCACTGGAGCATTTTGCTTTTGAAATTATTCAATTGCAAAAACGGCGCTGCCATCATTTCCCCGCAAGCGGGACAAGCGCCTGAAAAGCGTGGTTTTCAGGCTCATTCGGCTCGGGCGTCCGCTCCCGCGGACGCCCGAGCGGTTGCCGTTTTCAACAGCAAACCGCTCTAGTCTTTCTTGTCCTTTTTCAGCCAGGACATCATGCCCCGCAGATTTTTGCCCACTTTTTCAATCTGGTGTTCGGACTCATTGCGGCGCGTGGTCAGGAACATGGGGTAGCGGGCCTTGGCCTCCAGGATGAAATCGCGGGCGAATTTGCCGCTCTGGATGTCCTTGAGCACGCCCTTCATTTCCTTTTTCACGGCTTCATTGATCAGGCGCGGGCCGGAAACATAATCGCCGTATTCGGCCGTATTGCTGATCGAGTAGCGCATGCGCGAAAGGCCGCCCTCGTACATCAGATCCACGATCAGCTTCATTTCGTGCATGCATTCGAAATAGGCCATTTCAGGCTGATAGCCGGCTTCCACCAATGTCTCGAAACCGGCCTTGATCAAGGCTGAAACGCCGCCGCAAAGCACTGCCTGCTCGCCGAAAAGATCGGTTTCCGTCTCTTCCCGGAAGGTCGTCTCAATGACCCCGGAGCGCGTGCCGCCAATGCCCTTGGCATAGGCCAGAGCCGTTTTGAGCGCCTCGCCGGTGGCGTCCTGCTCAATGGCCACCAGGCAGGGCACGCCGCCGCCCTCGGTGAAGGTGCGGCGCACCAGATGCCCCGGCCCCTTGGGAGCGATCAAAAACACGTCCACATCCTTGGGCGGCAGGATCTGGCTGAAGTGAATGTTGAAGCCGTGCGCGAAAAGCAAGGCCTTGCCCTTGCTCAGATTGGGCTTGATATCGCTTTCATAGACCTGGGCCTGCACCTCGTCGGGCAGAAGAATCATGATCAGATCCGCCTGCCTGGCCGCCTCCGCCGCGGAAACAGGCGTGAAGCCGTGTTCCTTGGCCAGCTCATAATTGGCGCCGCCGGGACGCTGGCCGATAATCACCTTGACGCCCGAGTCACGCAGATTCTGGGCATGCGCATGGCCCTGGCTGCCGTAGCCGATGACAGCCACGGTCTTGTTTTTCAAAACATTGAGATCGGCATCCTGATCGTAATAGACTTTCATCTGAGCATCCTCTGTAATCACTCACGGTTAGACAAAAACTACACTCCTCTGCGCCCGTGCGCAGGGGAAAAATCAGGGCAAACTCATTCCGTCGACTTCTTGGAACGACGCATGGCCACAGAGCCTGTACGGGCCACTTCCTTGATGCCGAAGCGCTGCAAAAGACTGAGAATCGCCTCCAGCTTGCCGTGATCGCCCGTGGCCTCAATGGTCATCTCATTGGGGCTGACATCCACGACCTTGCAGCGGAAAATCTCCACCGTGCGCAGAATTTCGCCGCGCATGAGGCCTTCGGCCTGCACTTTCACAAACATCATTTCCCGTTCCACGGCGGCTGTTTCGGCGTAATCCATCACCTTGATCACCGAGACGATCTTGTGCAGCTGCTTCATGATCTGCTCCAAGATCAAGCTGTCCCCATAGGTGGTGATGGTCATGTGCGAGACGCCGTCCTCCAGGGCGGGCGCCACATTGAGCGAGTCGATATTAAAGCCGCGCCCGCTGAACAGACCCGCCACGCGGGAGAGCACGCCGGGCTCGTTTTCCACCAGAACGGAAAGCACATGTCGTTGCATAGCATCCCTCAATAGCATTTTCGCATCGGCTCGTCTGCCGATTCGGAGGCCGCGCTCAAGCCGCGCCGGGACTGCGATCCCGTCTTGCCTTCACGCGCGGGCGACCGCTTGCGCGCGTGCCGGCGCAGGCGTCTGCAAGACCTTAGCAAAACGCTCTGGCCTTTCCGCGCGCCAAAACCTGCCTATACCAGCAGCATTTCATCCAGGGCCGCTCCGGCGGGCACAATGGGATAGACGTTTTCCTCGCGCTCCACAAGCACGTCGATAAAGGCCGGATTGGGCGTGGACAAAGCCTTCTGCAGCACAGGCAGAAGATCTTCGGGCTTGGCAATGCGGTAGCCTTCGGCGCCGTAGGCCTCGGCCAACTTCACAAAATCCGGCTGGGCTTCCATATTGGTGGAGCTGTAGTTGCGGTTGTAAAAAAGCTCCTGCCACTGGCGAACCATGCCCAGATGGCGGTTGTTGAGTATGACCACCTTGACGGGCAGGTTGTTGGCCACTGCCGTGGCCAGTTCCTGGATGTTCATCTGCAGGGAGCCGTCGCCGGCCAGGGCGATCACGGTCTTGTCCGGAAAGGCGAACTGCGCGCCGATGGCCGCCGGAAAGCCATAGCCCATGGTGCCCAGACCGCCGCTGGTCAGGAGCGTGCGGGGCCTGGTAAAGGCAAAGAACTGAGCGGCCCACATCTGGTGCTGCCCCACTTCGGTGGCGACGATGGCATCGCCCCCGGTGAGCTCGAACAGCGCTTCCACCACCTGTTGCGGCTTGATGTTGCCGTTTTTCTGATAGCACAACGGCTTGCTTTCCTTCCATTCGCGCACCGCGGCGAGCCAGTCCGCGTGCTCGGCGGCCCAATCCTTGTCCGCCAGCCTGGCCTGGCAGATCTCCATAATCCCGGAAAGGGCCAGCCGGCAATCGCCCACAACCGGCACTTCCACCTCCACATTTTTGCGGATGGAGGTAGGGTCGATGTCGATATGCACAATGCGCGCCCTGGAGGCAAAGGCCGTAAGTTTGCCGGTGACCCGGTCGTCAAAGCGCGCGCCCGCGCAAACCAGCAGATCCGCATTGTTGATGGCCAGATTGGCGGCATACGTGCCGTGCATGCCGACCATGCCGAGCCAGAGCGGGTCCGTGGCAGGATATGCCCCCAGCCCCATGAGCGTGCAGGCCACCGGAATTTGCAGCTTGCGCGCGATCTCGGCCAGGGCCTCGGCTGCATTGGACATGATCACCCCGCCGCCTGCCAGCAGCACCGGGCGTTTTGCCTTGGCCAGCTCCTCCACCGTGCGGCGCAACTGGTTCAGATTGGGCTTGTAGGTGGGATTGTAGCTGCGCATATAAATGTCTTCGGGCCAGACAAACTCGGCTTTGGCCTGGATCACATCCTTGGGCAAATCCACAAGCACCGGGCCAGGGCGGCCCGAGCGGGCCAGATAAAAAGCCTGGCGGATGGTCAGGGCCAGCTTGCGCACGTCCTTGACCAAAAAGTTATGCTTGGTGCATGGCCGGGTGATGCCTACAATATCCACTTCCTGAAAAGCGTCGTTGCCGATCAGTTTGGTGGGCACCTGGCCCGTGATCACCACCAGCGGAATGGAATCGGAGTTAGCCGTGGCTATGCCCGTGACCGTATTGGTGGCGCCGGGCCCGGAGGTCACCAGGCAGGCCCCCACCTTGCCGGAGGCGCGGGCATAGCCGTCGGCCGCATGCACAGCCGCTTGCTCATGACGGACCAGCACATGGCGGATATCCGGATGCCGCGGTAATTCGTCGTAAATATCAAGAACCGCGCCGCCCGGATAGCCGAACAGCACGTCCACGCCCTCTTTTTTCAGGGACTCAAGGAGAATCTGTGCGCCTGTGCATTCCATGAATAGCTCCTCAGCCGGCTATTTTTCCTGTTTTTTCAAGCGATCCAGGATATCCATCAACTTGGTCTTGCCTTCCAGCTTCTGCTTTTTCAACTGCTTGAGGGTCTGCTCTTCCGTGGGGGTGCGAAAACCTTTGCTTTCCAGCTTTTCCACCTGTTTTTCATAGAGCACATGGTCTTCCCAAAGGGATTTCAGCTCCGGATCAGTGGGGGCATATTGTTCCAGCAGGTCAATTTCATGCTGATCCATAAGAAATCTCCAGTGTTAGATGTTCAAACGCGGGGCACGCGCAAAAAAACGTCAGCAGCCGCGAGCCTGAAACGCTCCGCTTGCCCGCGCCGGAAATAAATTCCGGCGCGTGTCGCGCGGGCGGCTGACCGCTTTCGCGGCAGCAAGGGCATTGCGCCGCTACGCGCGCATGCCCTTAAGAAATCTCCAGTGTTAGATGTTCAAACGCGGGGCACGCGCAAAAAAACGTCAGCAGCCGCGAGCCTGAAACGCTCCGCTTGCCCGCGCCGGAAATAAATTCCGGCGCGTGTCGCGCGGGCGGCTGACCGCTTTCGCGGCAGCAAGGGCATTGCGCCGCTACGCGCGCATGCCCTTAAGAAATCTCCAGTGTTAGATGTTCAAACGCGGGGCACGCGCAAAAAAACGTCAGCAGCCGCGAGCCTGAAACGCTCCGCTTGCCCGCGCCGGAAATAAATTCCGGCGCGTGTCGCGCGGGCGGCTGACCGCTTTCGCGGCAGCAAGGGCATTGCGCCGCTACGCGCGCATGCCTTTGAGAGCTTCCTGGCGGAAGAATCCGCGCGCGAAGCCCGAACCGCGCCAACGCGCGCGGCTCAATGCAGGGCAATGGCATACTGGGCCAGCGAGGCGATCACAATCCGGTTGACAAGTTCAATAGCCAGCAAAACCACGATCGGAGAAAAATCCAGGCCGCTCGTATAGGTAAAGGGCAGCCATTTGCGCACCCTGTAAAACACCGGCTCCGTAAGAAGCCGCAGCGTCCGCACAATGGGATTATACGGATCGGGTCTGACCCAGGTCAGCACGGCCGCAATAATGACGACCCAGAAATAAATATTCAAAAGCGAGCCCAGCACCAGAGCTATGGCGCTCAATGTATTGGCAAGAATGATCATGCACACTCCAGCGTGAGTCTTATACTATGTTACGCGTGCCCTGTTGCGTGCGGACACGACCGCCGCTTTGCAGCGACGCCGAGCCGCCGGGGTTTCGCGGACAGGCAGCCCGGCTTTGCATTCCCGGATTCGGCAAAAACTTTGGCTGCCGCGCCTGCCGCCTGAAAAAACAGCTCGCTGCGCGCCGAACACAGGCCATTGCCCAGGTCCCCCCGCGCACAGACAATAACGCCGAGCCGCCCTTCTGCCAAGGTGGCCATGCGGCAGGCCACAGGAACGCCGGGCCGGGACGCATTGCAAACAGGCGCGGCGCGCATGTCGGCAGCGCCCTGCCCGTTGTTTCAAATCCCTTTGAGCACGTTCCCCTTGCAACTGCTCTGCTGACGCGAAAGCAGCAGCCGCCGCCAGGCGGCGTGGATTCAGGAAAAACCGCGTTTTTCCCTGAATAATTCTGAGAAAAACTGGATCATTTCACTCAGAAAATGCTCCGGGCTTGCGCACCCGGAAGCGGCGGCAAGGCAGCGCCTACTGCCCGGCGCAATTGGTCGAAATCAGCCGCCGTAATCCGACCCCGCAGTTCGCCGCCGTTAAAGGCCGCAAATACCGTCCCGGCTCCTTGCGCCGCATCTTTGTCGTGCTTGCTGTCGCCCACAAAAAGCACGTCCGCGGGGGCAAAACCCCAGGCGGCGCAGATGCGCCGCGCGCCCTCCGGCGAAGGCTTGGGCGCGGCGTTGCTTGCCGTGATGACAGGATCAAAATAGGGGGGCAAGGCGAAAAAGTCCAGAACCGTTTGGATGCCCCTTGAGATGCGGTTGGTGGCAATAGCCATGCGCACGCCCCTGGCATGCAGATCATCGGCGAATTCGCGAAAACCGGGTTGCAGACGCAGCAGCGGCACAATGTCCCGCTGGTAGTTGACCTCATCCCTGGTCACACGCTCGATCTCACCGTGCAGACGCTCCGGCAGAATGTGCCGCAGAGCCTGCCCTGCCGTGGCCATGAAGGAATACGCCTCCTGCTCCGGCGTCATGGGCGGCAGGCCGAAATACGCCAGCACGCGGTTGAAGAAGACGTTATTGGCCGCCCGGGAATCAATCATCACGCCGTCGCAATCGAAAATCACGCCCCGCAGCCCATGCGGAAAAGGAGGCGCGCTCATGCGGATTCTCTCCAGGTGAGCCAAACGCGCTCCGCGGCCCACGGGCCGCCCTCCGAGGCGGAAGGCGCGCGTCCCAGCACGCGCCAGAGGGGCGCCCGGGCTTCAAGAATGGTCACGGCCTCTCCGGCCACATCCAGGGAGCAGCCCAGAAATTCAGCCCAGTGCGGAGCCGGAGTGAATTCAAGCATTTCCAGCAATGCGACGCGCATGGGGCCTTCCACGGCCAGGGCCACGTTGTCCGGCAAAAAATAGGCGGCATTGGCGGCAGCCACGCGCCAGGGCGGCACAAGCCCCTGGTCCAGGGGAACGCGCGCAGCGGACGCGGGCAAAGAGCGCAACGCGTCGTCCTCTTCCACGCCCAGGGCGGCGGTAAGATTTTCCGCTTTTTCAGCGCAACGGAGGGTCAGCTCGGCCAGATCGGCCAGATATTCTTCCTGCAGCCAGAACCAGAGCAGGGCCTTTTGCGCCTGCTCACGCTCAAGCCGCGCGCGGCGGGCCGCTTCCGCCTGTTTCGCCTTTTGTTCCTGGCTTGGGGAAAGTCCGTCCAGATTTTTGAGTAAAGCCATTTCAGCGGCCTGGCGCGCCGCGCGGGCATTCCCCGCCGCAGTCGCGCCCACGGGCAGGCCGGAAAGGGCCGTTTGGCTCAACTGCCGCAGATCCGAAAGACAGGCCGCCGCCTCACGCGGCGTAAAAGGGTAATTCTCAGGGCAATGCCAGCCCGTATCCGGGCAGTCCGGCAAGCCGGGCCAAAGGCGCAAGGCCCCCGGCCATGCGGGGCCATTCGTATTTTCCGGGCCGGACGGCAGGTCGGGCAATGGCCCCCGCAGCAGCGGCAGCCGGATACAAAGCGTTTCATTCATGCCTACATTCCTTCCAAAGTTGTATAGCATAGCCAGAGGCGCCGCGGAGCGCAAGCCGGAGCCATGCCTGAAGGATCAGCTTTCAGGGTGAAATTCCTTTCTCACCATGGAAAAATAAAATGAATTTTTTACGGAAATCATCGCAAAGGCGAATCCCTCGTCTCCACCTTCGGGCATATTGTCAGGCGCATGATTATCGCATATAAACACGCCAGCATCGCCGCCACAAAGCGGCTACCCGCAAATCACCCGTCGGGCCGCACCCGGCAGAGAAGGAGTAGAGATTATGGAACAGGGCACCATCCGCCTGAAGACCGGACTGGCTGAAATGCTCAAGGGCGGCGTGATCATGGACGTCACCACTCCCGAGCAGGCGAAAATCGCCGAGCAGGCCGGCGCGTGCGCCGTCATGGCTCTGGAGCGCGTCCCGGCCGACATCCGCGCTGCCGGCGGCGTGGCCCGCATGGCCGATCCCACCATCGTCAAAAAGATCATGGAGGTGGTCAGCATTCCGGTAATGGCCAAGGCGCGCATCGGGCATTTCGTGGAGGCGCGCATTCTGGAAGCCCTGGGCGTGGATTATATTGACGAGAGCGAAGTGCTCACCCCGGCCGACGACCGCTACCACATCGACAAGCGCAACTTTACCGTGCCCTTTGTCTGCGGCTGCCGCAACCTGGGCGAAGCCCTGCGCCGCATTGCCGAGGGCGCGGCCATGATCCGCACCAAGGGCGAACCCGGCACCGGCAACGTGGTGGAAGCCGTGCGCCACTGCCGTCAGGTCATGGATGAAATCCGCATGCTCTGCGCCCTGCCCGACGCCGAAGTGCCCAATTTCGCCAAGGAGTGCGGCGCGCCTCTGGAAGTGGCCATGCGCGTGCGCAAAGAAGGCCGCCTGCCTGTGGTCAACTTTGCGGCCGGCGGCATCGCCACGCCGGCTGATGCCGCCCTGATGATGCACCTGGGCTGTGACGGCGTGTTCGTGGGCTCGGGCATCTTCAAGTCCGGCGATCCGGCCAAGCGGGCCAAAGCCATTGTGCAGGCCGTGACCAATTATAATGATTACGCTATGTTGGCAGAAATATCCAAAGATCTGGGCGAGCCGATGGTGGGCATTGAAATTTCCTCCATCCCGGATGCCGAACGCATGCAGGAACGGGGCTGGTAAGATGGCCCGAACGCTTGTGGGCGTTCTGGCCCTGCAAGGCGCTTTCCGCGAGCACGCGGCCGCCGTGGCCCGCCTGGGAGCCGAAGCGCGCGAAGTGCGCCAGCTCAAGGACATGCGCGGCATTGACGCCATGATCATCCCGGGCGGCGAGAGCACCACCATAGGCAAGCTGCTTGTGGAATGGGGCATGCTTGATCCCTTGCGGGAGCGCATTGAAAAGGGCATGCCGGTCTATGGCAGTTGCGCGGGCCTGATCCTGCTCTGCCGGGAAATCGAGAACTCGAACCAGCCCCGGCTGGGCGTGCTCGACGCCACGGTGCGGCGCAATGCCTTCGGCCGCCAGGTGGACAGCTTTGAAACGGATCTGGAGATGCCGGAACTCGGCCCCCCGCCTTTTCCGGCGGTCTTCATTCGCGCGCCCGTGCTGACCGGCGTGGGGCCCAGGGTGCGGGTCCTGGCCAACGTCAAGGGGCAGGCTGTGGCCGTGCGCCAGGACAATGTGCTGGCAACCTCTTTTCATCCCGAGCTGACTTCGGACGTGCGCCTGCACCGCTACTTCCTTGAAATGTGCACAAAATAGCCGCCGCTCCCTCATAGAGTGCACAGTCCCGCGCCGTCAGGTGGTCTGCCCCTGTCAAGCAGGCAGGGGGACAGACCACCTGACGCGGAATTTTCGCACATGAAAAAAGCGCCCCGTTCGGGGCGCTTGGCCGTCATGTCCATGTCCGGAAAGATCCGGACCCCATGAGCAAAACGCTCTACTTTTCGCGCGCCGTCTTCGACAGATACGGCACATAGCCGGGATCAGTGCCCGCAATATGGTTGATCAGCCAATCCTTGAGGAAGCTCAGCAGATCCATGCTCACCGTGGCCGTGCCGTTCTTGAGCTGTTCTTCAAATTCATCCAGCCTGGCCACGAACTTTCTGTGGATTTCCTTATGCTCTGCCGTGCCGGGATAGCCTGAAGGCGCAAAAAGTTTTTCTTCTTCGCTGAAATGCGAGGCCGTATAATCACGCAGCTTCTTCACAATGGCCCGCAGCTCCTCGCCGGTGCGGTTGTTGCGCATGGCCGTGTACAACTCGTTGATATAGCCGCAGAGCATTCTGTGCTGCCTGTCGATGACCGGGACATGCAAATCCAGCTTGGACGTCCACTGCACGAACTTGTCCGAGGAAGCCTGGCCGTAGTCCCCCGTCACCAGGGCATTGACGATCATGTCCAAATCTTCCATGCCGGTCTTGAACGAGAGCAGAGCCGCTGTGAATGTCTCCATATTGGAGGCCGTGCGCTCGGCCACATCCCGGATTTCCTCCAGAGCGCCGTTGGTCCGCGCGCTGCTCTCCGACTGTTCGGCCGCGCCCTGGGCAATGATTTTCAGATGCTCCGCCGTCCCTTCCATGTCCCGCACAATATCGACCATAAAGGAGCCGGCGCTGGAGGCGCGCTGCGCTCCTTCCACAATCAGCAGGGCGGCTTTCTCCACTGTCTGCACATTGACGCGGGTTTCTTCCTGAATGGCCAGGACAGCTTCCTCAACCTCCCTGGTGGCCCCCATCGTCTTTTCGGCCAGCTTGCGCACTTCGTCTGCCACAACCGCGAAGCCGCGCCCGGCATCGCCCGCGCGGGCCGCCTCAATGGCGGCATTCAGGGCCAGCAGATTGGTCTGATCCGCCACTTCGTTAATCACGCTCATGACCTGCCCGATGTTGCTGGCTTTTTCTCCCAGCCCGGCCATAGCTTCCTTGAGGTGCATGACCGTGCTTTTGACCTCTTCAATGGAAGACACGGCCTCATGCACTTCTTTTTCCCCGGTGACGGCTTTGCCGCGCGAGGCTTCCGCATTGTCCGTAACGCCGCGCACCCGATCCGAAGAAACCCGCGCGGCTTCGGCCACGCGTTCCATGACCGCGCTGGTTTCGCCGAGGCGGTCACGCTGCACCTCCACGCCTTTCTCCACATCGCCCACCAGCTCGGAAAGGCGGCGCACCTCCGTGGAAAGCCTGTTGCAGACATTATGGGCTTTTTCCAACACCGGCGCGCTTTGCGAGATCTTGTCAGCCAGGGTCTTCTCACGATCGCTCGCGGCAAGCGACTCGGCCCGCAGAGCCTGCGCCTCAGCGCGCAACGTCTCGGCTGCGGCCGCGGCCTGTTCCTGCGCTTTTCGGCGCTCGTTCTGCAATGCCTCCAGACAGTGACGCAAACGCTGCGCGGGCTCCTCGGAAGAGCTCGGGGCATCGGGGCCGAGCAATGTTTGGGCAAAGGAAAGCAGGTCGGCCCTTTTTTGCCCCTCCCTCAGCCAAAGCCAGGCGTCGGCCCCCGCGCAGACGGCGGCCGCCGCCGTTATCATCCAGGCCCAGACGCCTTCCGGCTGCAGGGCGGCCAGCGCCCCCAGCAGCGCAATAATCACGATTTGCAACAAAATCCCCATCGTTCAACCTCTGCAACGTTTGCCTTGCTTATCGGACGTCTTGAAAATACGCTATAAGCATGCCTGATGTAAATAAAAATAATTCTCAATATACAAGGAGATGCCTGGCTATGAAAAGCCTTGATTGCCGCAATATCCCCTGCCCCCAGCCGGTGCTCCGCTGCCGCGCGGCCGCGGACGCCGGAGAACGCCGCCTGGAAGTCCTGGTGGACAATGAGCCTGCCGTGGAGAATGTCCGCCGCTTTCTGGCGGGCCGGGGGTATGCCGTGGCTTGTGAACAGGCGGGAGAAAGCTGCTGGCGGCTCACGGCGCGCGCCGGAACAGAAGGCATGAGCGAGACCGCGATCGGGCGCTGCGCTGTGCCGGACAGCGCCGGAGAAGGGAAAACGCTGGTGCTGATTACAACGGAAACCATCGGCCGGGGCGACGACAGCCTGGGCAGCAGGCTGATGGATAACTTTCTGGCTACCCTGCCGGAACTGGGGCCGCGCCTGTGGCGGCTGATTCTGGTCAATGGCGGCGTCAGGCTGGCCACCAGGCCGGGGCCGGCCCTGGAAGCCTTGCAGGCTCTGGCGCAAAACGGCGTCAGCGTGCTGGTCTGCGGCACATGCCTCGCGCATTACGGGCTGCTGGCCGCCAAAGCCGTGGGGGAGACCTCCAATATGCTGGATATTGTCACCAGCCTGGATCTGGCCGACAAGATCATCCGCCCCTGAACCGCAGACAAAGTGCGGGCGCTTACACAGTAAAAACGGCATGCCGCTGCGCATGCCGTTTTTACTGTTCGGCCGCGCCGCGCCCGGGAGTTCTTCCCGGCAGCGGCAACGGCACGCTTGCCCGCACCGGCCCGGGAGGACCACGACCGGTGCGGGCCTTCGTCTTAGAGCGGTTTGCTGTTGAAAACGGCAACCGCTCTAACGCTGTCGCCAGAGCGTTTCGCTCATTTCATGAGCAAAACGCTCTACAGGGCCGCCTTGTAAATGGCGGCCACGGCCTCGTCGGTCATGATCCGCGGATTGGTCAGGGCGCAGGCGTCCTTCTGGGCGTTGGCCGTCATGATCGGAATATCTTCCTCGCGCACGTTTTTACCGTACTTTTTGCCCAGAGCCACCAGGCCGTCGGGGATGCCCACATCCCTGGAGAGAATATTGATGGCGGTAATGGCTTTCTGCGAGGCTTCATTGGCGCTGATGCCGTCCGTGCGCTCGCCCAGCAGGCGCGCGATGCGCGCGAAACGGCGGCGGCTGGAGATCAGATTGTACTGGCTCACATGCGGCAGGAGGATGGCGTTGCATTCCCCGTGCGGCAGATCGTAAAAGCCGCCGAGCTGGTGCGCCATGGCGTGCACATGGCCGAGACTGGCGTTATTGAAGGCCATGCCTGCCAGATACTGCGCGTAGCACATGCCCTCGCGGGCTTCTTTATCCCTGCCGTTGGCCACGGCGCGGCGCAGGTAGCGGTTGATGTATTCAATGGCTTTTTCCGCGCAGGCGTCGGTCATGGGCGTGGCCGCGGTGGACACATAGGCTTCCACGGCATGCGTCAGGGCGTCCATGCCCGTGGAGGCCGTCAGGGCCGGAGGCATGCCCATCATCAGGAGCGGATCGTCGATGGCCACGCTGGGGGTGCAGCGCCAGTCGACAATGCACATTTTTACCTTGCGCGAAGTGTCGGTGATAATGCAGAAGCGGGTCATTTCCGAGGCCGTGCCCGCGGTAGTGTTCACCGCCACATACGGCGGGAAGGGTTTGGCGGATTTGTCCACGCCCTCGTAATCATGGATTTTGCCGCCGTTGCCGGCCAGAAAGCCCACGCCCTTGCCGCAGTCATGGGAGCTGCCGCCGCCGAGCGTGATCAGGCTGTCGCACTTTTCGTTCTGGTACACGGCATAGGCCGCTTCCACATTTTTGTCCGTGGGATTGGGAACGGTCTGATCGAAAATGGCGTACTGCATGCCGGCCTTGTCCAGAATATCCGTAATCTGCTTCAGAATGCCGGCCTTGACGATGCCCTGATCAGTGACGATCAGCGGCTTGGCGCCGCCGATGCTTTTCAGGCGCGCGGGAATCTCTTTGGAACAGCTTTCGCCCACAAGAGTGACATTGGGAATGAAAAATGAGGTAATCTGCCCCATGTGCATGCTCTTGACATCCGTGCTCATCAGCGACTCCTTGCTGTTGCGCGGCCTCCCCGCATGGAGAAACCCCATGGTGATAAGAAATACATCTTACCACTAACGTATCACATGCCCAACAGTGTTGCAAGGCGTCTCTGGAAAAAAGAACGCGTTCTTTTTTGAACAAGGCTGGAATGATCACACAAACAATAAAATACTTAAACAAAGCTGCTACGTTGGAGTTACAGGACGGAAAAAACTTTTTTGCGGAAAAGACACAGATGGAAGCGAATCCTCTTCTGCGGCCCTGGAGTTTTCCACGCGAGCCGCTGTGCCGGCGAGAAAGCGCCGACCGCCGCAGCATTGCCGGCGATAGCGCCTCTCTCCGCGCCTGTTTAGAGCGTTTTGCCAATGAAATCAGCAAAATGCTCTAGAGCAGATTACCTTTGACTTTTTATGAAAGTCAAAGCTGGCATTGAGGCGAAAAAACGCTGTTTTCGCCTGAATGTACGCCGCGTTGCGGCGGCTGCCGCTTTCGCGTCGGCAGAGCATTTTCAAAGAGAAAATGCCCTAATGCAAACAGCCGGGCTCGCGCAGCCTGCCCGGACGGCAGAGCCTGGCCAGACTGCGCAAATATTCCTTGCGTTTGTTCAGAAAAAAAGCCAGGGGCCGCGAGAAATTGCGCCCCAAAAGGCCGTCCACCAGCATTTGGCTGATCTCGCGCTCGCGCGTGAGCACCAGTTGCGAGCGGGCCAGCACGTTTTTGTCGGCCTCGGGCATGGCGCGCGCGATCTGCCGGAAGGCATCCTGCGCCAGAGGCTGATAATACCAGAAGTACATGAGATCCAGGGCATTGATGATGAAGGCCCGCTCCAGTTCCCGGCCCTCGGCTCCGCCCCGCCCATGCAGGCCGCCGGGCCGGGCCAGTTTGACCAGCGCGTCTTCCTGGGGAAAGAGCAGCTCCAGCCGGGTATAGCAGGCAAAGACTTCGGCCAGTTTGCTTTGGTAGTCCCAGCGGCGCATGCGCAGATTGACCTGGCTGTCGGCATAGCCTTCGATCAGGGCCGCCACGGTATCCGAGGCCATCTTGGAAACCACGGCCGCGCTGGGCACAAGGTATATTTCCGGGTCGTTCACACCCAGCAGCAGGATGCCCTCGAAAAGCAGGAGGTTGTACAGCGAGGAAACCGGAATGGCCAAAGCGCTGCGGAACAGATTGCCGATGGCCGCCTCTTTGGGAAAGCCCCTGTAAATGTTGTGGGCGAAAATATAAAAACCGTTGACGATATTCAGCACCGTGAAGACCAGGACCGGATCTTCGGCCACGTTCACGCCCAAACCGTCCTGCAACAGCCAGACCCGCACCATGACTTCCAGCAGCAGGACCGAAATGCCGGTATACATCAGCGAGTCGCACAAGCGGCTGACGCTGATCTGATCTTTCCAGTGAATCAGCGTGTCGCGCGTGGCCCCCTTGGCGGCCAGCACCATTTGCACCACATTGCGCGCGCCGGTGATCCCGAACCAGATGAATGTGCCGAACCAGGCCAGAAACCACCAGTCCTGGGTATATAAAAAGGAAAAGAACGCCGGGATGAAGCCCAAAAGCACCTTGAGCCAGTTGCTCACCGCGCTGTTCAAATAGGAGAGCCCAAGGCTGGCCGCGCGCTCGGCCCGTTTTTGTTTGAGCAGGCGGTTGCCTGCGGCACTGTTCAGTCCGCCCAGATTGACCACATTGCCGTGCGCGCAGATGCGGCAGTCCTCGCTGGCGGTCTTCCATTGCCGCCGCCGTTCCATGCCCAGATGGCGGCAGCCGGGCAGCCAGCGCAGCTTTGCCAGCAGCCGCTGCCAGGTGGAAGGGTTGCGCGGCGCACGAAAGCTCAGG
This sequence comes from Desulfovibrio sp. ZJ200, assembly GCF_011039095.1. Lineage (NCBI taxonomy): Bacteria > Pseudomonadati > Thermodesulfobacteriota > Desulfovibrionia > Desulfovibrionales > Desulfovibrionaceae > Desulfovibrio > Desulfovibrio sp. ZJ200. Next base: position 29,810 of record NZ_JAAKEH010000028.1, read on the forward strand.
CACTCTTCCACCGGCGAGCAAATGGGAATGGGCCGCGTATGCTGCTGCTTGCGCCGCAGTTCCGCGAGGCTGCGGCGGGGCACGGTTTCCTTGAGTACCAGCCCCATGCCGAAAGAGAGGCGGCTGGCCGAACTGGTGCCTAAACGGGATTTAAGCGGATTGTGCCGGTAGTGTTCCCACAAGTTGGGCACATCGCGCAAAATATCCTGAAATTTTGCCGCCCGCTCGTCCTCGCCCCTGCTTTCCATATGCCGGATCATCCGGCGTACCAGTTGCTTGACGCGCGGCCCCAGCCCCAGGTTGAGCGCGCGCTGCAGTTCGCCGATGGCGGCAAGGCCGGTCAACTTCCCTTCCATCCAGCCTTTCATGTTGAAGATTTCCAGATGGCTGATCGCGCCCCCGCAATCCCAAAGCAATTCCGTCACATCTTCCACACTCAGCCCCGCCGTGCCGAGCACCAGGCGATAGCCGGGATTGAGCCCCTGCAACTCGCGCGTCAGTTCCTGCGGCGAGAGGCGCAGAAACGCGGGCATTTCCGACAGCGGCGCGGGTCGGCTCAAATCCGGCATCTCGGGATGTTTTTCAGGCGAAAGCCAGTCGTCAATAATCACATCAGGCCCCAGATTTTCCAGGGCCTCCAGCTCGGCGCGGGCCGCCTGATCCCCCTTGTCGGCCAGGATGGCCGCGCGGGCCTGGAGGGCGGGTTGCACATGCCGGTGCAGACATTCGGCCAGATGCAGCGTCGAAGCCTGCCCCCGCCCCACAAACTGCAAAAAGGCTTCGACCGTAAGCTCCGGCAGCGGCACATCCCAGGCGGCCGCAAGCCTCGGGCGCTGTGCGACGTTCCAGGCAGCCAGAACCTGCAAGAGTCTTTCCTGCCGCCAGCGCAGCACTTCCCTGCCGCGCCCCATCATGGCCTGCACCCCGGGGGTTTGCAGAAATTCCAGAAAATCGCGGTTGGAGCTGAAACCGCGTGGAATCCACAACAGGCTGACAAAACGGTCGTAAAATGGCAGTTGGAATTCCAGGCCGATGCGCACAACAATGCCGGTGATATCCGCGGCTCGCAGCAGTTCCGCGGCCGCTTCCTGATCCACGCAATACTCATAGGCCACGGTAAGCCTGCGCAGCCCCTTGATCCAGGCGTCCATGATCAGATGCGTGGGACTTTTGCGCCCCTTGGTATTGGCATCGTAGACATGATCGTCAAAGGCCAGTTGATCCCAGGCCTCGGGCATTTCCGGCAGATGATACCGCGCGAGCATGCGCCGCACCACTCTGGGCGTGCCCTGCACCGTGCGGCGGAAATCGTGGGCCAGTTTGAGCTGCGCAAGCCGCCGGCCGTGGGCGCGCACCATGCTTTTCATGATCTGCATGAGCACGCGGGCCGTATTGCGGCGCAGCAGAGAATGCGCGCTGGTCAGCACCTCGTCGTACAGAGTCTGCAGGGCCAGCAGGCGATCTCCGGCCTGCGTTCCGCCGTTTTCCAGGCTGTGCAGCAGATTGATCACCGCGTAGGCCATGCGCGAAACCGGCGACGTGGCCAGTTCCTTGATGCCGTGGGGGTGCAATGCGGGATCAAAGAGGCAATCCTCGGAAGGGCCGCAATGGGATTCCAGAATGCGGTTGACCAAAGCCAGGATATCCTTGTCCTGTTGATCAAAATAAAGGCTTGCCCTTCTTTTCGCCATGGCCTGCTCCTTAGAGCATTTTTTGATTGAAAATATCTATTTTCAATCACTTCGCTGCCATCATTTCGCGCCCAGGCTTCAGCCGTTGCGACGAAGGAAGCTACGGATGAAGACCGCAACTGGTTACTGCGGCAGCCAGCCAACGCTGCTCCAGAGCTCTCCCCGCCCCCGCATGCGCGCAGGATCATCCTTGTGCTGGTTTTACCGCCGGGCGGCACAAACAACGCAGCCCGCCGGAAGGTGCGCGTTCCCGGCGGGCGAAAAAGTCATTTTCCCGGCATGCTTTCCAGGGCGTTTTGCTAATGAAATTAGCTAAACGCCCTAAACATGGCAGACCATGTTGCCGCAGACGCCGAAAAATGAAAATGCGTTGTCATCGCGCCCCTGCTTTCCAGGGCCGCTTTGCCGTGCGGCCTGTCCCGACCGGGCCGGCGGCGGGCAAATCCCGCCCGATGCATGTTCGGGGAGCTTTGCCTGCCGTCAGATAAACTCGTCCATGCGGCCGGACCTGACCTTCTGCAAGAGCCGCTCCGCCGCGCCGCGCTCCTGTTCGGGCAGACCGTCCAGTTTTTCGGCAATCAGCTTTTCTCCCAACTGGCGGGTGTACGGCGTGGCGTAATTGAGCAGAAACTCCATGAAAGAGGCTATGGAGTTGGGCCCGCATTGGCTCTTCATGCCGCATTCCTGCACCATGGAAAGAAACTCCGAGCCGCTGCGGCCCAGGCGCGGGCAGGCCGTGCAGAAGGACGGCAGATGGCGGGCTTCTTCCAGCAAAAAGCGCACCACTTCGTCCACGTGGCAATCTTCGCCGATGGGAAAAGGCACCTTTTCGCCCGGCGCCTCGGTCCAGCTTTCATAGGGATTGGCCACGCTGCCGGTCAGCAACTGCGAGCAGCCCGCGTTGCAGCCGTCGCGCCAGAGCCCGGCGGGCTCCTTGGTGGTCAGGACGATGCCGGTATAGGGCACGGCCAGCCGCATGATCGCCACGCAGCGCAGATATTCCCCGTCGCTCACCGGATAGGGCGCGGCAAAGCTGCTGCCGGGCGCGGGGCGCAGGCGATGCATGCTCACGGTACGGCTGCCCGCGTCATAGACCCGCGTCAAATGCGCCGCATGCAGCATGACGGCAAGCAGATCATACTGCCAGGGCCCCAGCCCCAGCAGCAAGCCCAGGCCCGTATCGGTCACCCCGGATTGCAGGGCCGTGTCCGCGGCCTTCAGCCTGGCCTGATAATCGCTCTTGGGCCCGCTCAGATGCGCTGCGCGATAACTCTGCTCGTGATAGGTGTCCTGATAGATCAGCACCGTGCCCACGTCCACGCTCTGCAGGACCGCGTACTCCTCGGGTTGCAGCGGCCCCACGCTCACATTGATCCGGCGGATTTCGCCCAGGCCGTCAAAGACCGTGTACAGCACGCTGACGGCCTCGGCCAGATACTCCACATCCGCGTTGGGCAATTGGCCGCTGACCAGAATCACGCGCTTGTGGCCCTGGCGGATCAGCTTGCGCCCTGCCTCGCGCATTTCCGGCGGCGTCATGTACTTGCGCGCCACCGTCGTATTGCCGCGGCGGTTGGCGCAGTACACGCACTCGCTGCCGCAGTGATTGGAAATGTGCAGGGGCGCGGAAAGCACGATGCGATCGCCGTAAACCTTCTGCTTGACCTGATCGGCCGCTGCCAGCAGCCGCGCCAGATCTTCGCTTTCGCAGACCCGCATCAACGCCGCAGCCTCCTGAATGCTCAACGGCTCCAGAGCCAGCGACTTATCGAGAATATCGGTCAATTCGGCGCTGTCCGGAGCTTTTTCGCGGCTCAGGGCATTGTCTATGGCGCGCGCATCCAGCCAGGGGGGCAAGGTATCCGTAGGCATGCTGACCATCCTTCAGACAGAATAAATGATGTATAGTGCGGCCTCTGCCGCATTGCGCCCGGGGCGCTGTTTCCAAAGCAAGGAGTTTTGTCTCTCCGGCAATGCCCGGAGGCTGGAGCGGGGAACCCGGTTCAGCGCGCGACGCACTGGGGAAAACCGGCTTTTTGCACAGGCAACGCCTCCCGCGCGTCAGCCCTGGCCTCGCCCCCTGGCGGCAGTGACCGCTCACGGATCAGGGCAGCAGCTCCGCAAATGCCGTCAGCATTGCCGACACAGCCGAAAGACAGAGGAAGCCATTTGACCCTTGGAAATAAAATATCTCCTTGTTCGCGTGGCGGTATTGTAGCACAGCCGGCAGCAAATGGCTAGTTATGTATTTCACATACCCCCGCTCCCCCCGCCTCAAGAGGGATTCGCCTTTGCGATGATTTCCGTAAAAAATTCATTTTACTTTCCTATGGTTGCGAAAGGAATTTCACTCTAGAGCAGATTACCTTTGACTTTTTATGAAAGTCAAAGGTGGCATTGAGGCGAAAAACGCGGTTTTCGCCTGAATGTACGCCGCGTTGCGGCGGCTGCCGCTTTCGCGTCAGCAGAGCATTTTCAAAGAGAAAATGCTCTAAAAACGAATCCTTCCGCCTCAGGCCGGGCTTGTGGCGGACGCGCCGTCGACGTATCCTTTAAGGGAGCCAGGCAGGCGCAGTCCTCCAGACCTTTTTGCCGCGCCTCGTTTACGCGTGCCGGACGGTCCTGCCCTGCCTCGGCGCGCAAAGACGGCCGGGCCGCGGGCCCCTCGCGCCGCGCCACGTCCTGCCTGGGCCGGAAGGCTGAGCTTGAAGTTGCGAAGATTTTACAGCGAATCATCAAGAGAAGGAGAAGAACATGCCATCCATCCCCTGCCGGAGCTTTCTCCTGATTCCGGCCTGTCTGATCTGGGCCGTTCTGACATTGGCAATGCCGCTTGCGGTTGCCGCCGCTACGTCGGGCGCGCCTTCAAACGCGGCCGGCAATCCGGCGCGCCCTTTGCGCGTGGCCCTGCTGTTGGAACACGGGGGCCCGGCAGGCGCGGGCAACAGTTGGACAACGCTGCTCAACGCGGGTCTGGACAGGGCGGCCCGGGACTTTTCCCTGCATGCCGAAACTCTGGCCGCAGCGCCGGGTGCGGATCAGGAGGCTGTTTTCCGCCGGGCCGCGCGCGATTTTGACCTCGTGCTGGTGGCCTCGGACGGCTTTCATACAATTTTACGCGAAAATGCCGCCAACTTCCGCAATACCTTATTCGGCTGCATTGATGCCGGCATACGCGCGCCCAATATCATGTGCGTGACCTTTGCGGACGAGCAGGCCGCCTTTCTGGCAGGAGCGGCGGCAGCCATGCTGACCGGGCAGACCGGTCTGCCCGGCATTAATCGGGAAAAAATCATCGGCTGGCTGTCCGGCGAGGATGTGCCTGCCATGCGTTCCCTGCTCAACGGCTTCAGCGAGGGCGCGCGCCTGATCGATCCGCAAGTGCGGGTGATCAACACGGTGACCGGCTCCTTCGGCGACGCCGCGGCGGGGCGCGAAAAGGCACGCGGGCTTTTGGAACAGGGCGCGGACGTGCTGGTCCTGGCTGCCGGCCGGGGCAATGCCGGCGCGCTTGAGGAGGTACGGGAGCGCAACGCCTATGCCGTGGGCCTGGATGCCGATCAGCGCGCGCTGCTGCCCGGCCGCATGCTGACCTCCATTCTGAAGGGGGCGGACAGAGCGGTGTATGAAATTGTGGCCGCAGCCGCAGCCAATGGTTTCAGGGGCAAGGAGATCATCGTGTATGACCTGAAGAACGGCGGCGTGGGGATCGCGGATATGGCTCCCTTCAAGGCGGTTGCAGGCGAAAATGCGCCCCCGGATCTGGAACGCCGCCTGAAAGAACTGCGCGGAGAAATTTTTAACGGCTCCATCCGCCTTAAATCCTTGCGCGCCAGGACGCTCTGCGATTGTCGCTGAAGCGCCGTTGCTTTTTTCAGCAAGAGCCTCCGCAATGGAAAAAGAAAAAATTTTGAAGCCACTGGCCGCTCTTCCTGAAAAATTATATTTGAAAAGCAATGAAATACGCCTCCAGGCATTGCTGTTTGAAGTGAAAGCAGGTAAGGCTTTGCCTGACAAGGCGGAAACCGGCGGCAATAATTGTTTTGCGCGCATCGCAAGGCAAATTTTTTGCCATGTTTTATAAGTCGAATTTGCATTGTGAGTCTAATTCGACTTGACATTGAACAGCCTCTCCGTGACAAGCCAAGTCGAATTTGACTTATGAAACTTGAAAAGCCTTGAGCCATACGCCATGCGACTGAAATAACCATTTGCTATTGCATGGCATCTCCGGCACGTTCGATTTGGCACAAGGATTGCGTAGGCTAAAGCGTTCGGAACAGCGTAAAGACGCAGGCGGCAATACTGCCGAGATGCAAACCAAAGTCCGCAGGCGCGGCGGGGCATGCTTTCCGCCCGCTTTGCTCTTCAGCCGCCCTTTGTGACGCGGCACTATAACGACGATCCCCGTGCTCCTGCCGCATACTCGACCGGAGCCTGAAAATGAGGCGCATTTTTTCCGAAATCTTCTCACCCTTTGGAGGCTCACATGGCTCAGTCTTTTAATGCGGCTGAATTGATTGCCGATGATAAAAAATACGTCTGGCATCACCTCACCCAGCACAAAGTCTTTGAAAAAGCCGATCCCACCATCTTTGTGGAAGGCAAGGGCATGCGGATCAAAGACATCCACGGCAAAGAATATCTGGATGCCGTTTCCGGCGGCGTCTGGACGGTCAACCTCGGCTACGGCAACGAAACCCTGGTCAAAGCCGTGAACGATCAGCTCATGCAGCTCTGCTATTTCGCCAACGGCTACGGCAACATCCCCACCATTCAGTTCTCCAAAAAACTGATTGAAAAAATGCCCGGCATGAGCCGCGTGTATCTTTCCAACTCCGGTTCGGAAGCCAACGAAAAGGCCTTCAAGATCGTCCGCCAGATCTCCCAGCTCAAGCACGGCGGCAAAAAGTACAAAATCGTCTACCGCAACCGCGACTATCACGGCACCACCATCACCACGCTGAGCGCCTGCGGCCAGGAAGAGCGCAAAAACCAGTATGGCCCCTTCACTCCCGGCTTTGTGGAATTTCCGGCATGCTCGGCATACCGCTCGCCCTACCCCGAAGGCACGGCCAATCTGGGCGAAAAGTTCGCGCGCGAGCTTGAGACCGTGGTGCAGAAAGAAGATCCGGACACCGTGGGCGCGGTGATCGTGGAGCCGATCACTGCCGGCGGCGGGGTGATCGTGCCGCCTGACGGCTATTACGAAACCCTCACCGAAATCTGCAAAAAGTACGGCCTGCTGCTGATCATCGACGAAGTGGTCTGCGGTCTGGGCAGAACCGGCAAATGGTTCGGCTACCAGCACTTCAACGTCAAGCCCGACATCGTGACCATGGCCAAGGGCGTGGCCGCGGGCTACGCGCCCATTTCCTGCACGGTCACCACCGAGGAAGTCTTCCAGGACTTCATCGCCGATCCCTCGGATCGCGACAGCTACTTCCGCGACATCAGCACCTTCGGCGGCTGCACCGCGGGCCCTGCCGCCGGTTACGCCAACATCAACTATATGGAAGAGCACAAGGTCCTCGATAATGTGGTCAAAATGGGCGACTACCTGATGGACGGCCTGAAGGCTCTGGAAAAGAAGTACGAAATCATCGGCGACGTGCGCGGCAAGGGCCTGTTCTGCGGGCTGGAGCTGGTCAAGAATCGCGCCACCAAGGAGCCCGTGTCCGAAGCCGTGGCCGGTCAGGTTGTGGGCGAATGCATGAAGCAGGGCGTGATCATCGGCAAGACCAGCCGCTGCTTCCGCGAACTGAACAACACCCTCTGCCTGGCCCCGGCGCTGATCGCCACCACGGCCGAGCTTGACGAAGTCCTGAAGGCTCTGGACAAGGCTTTTCAGGTCGTAAAGGCGTAATCGGCGGGCAATTGCCTGTTCCTCACGTCCTTTAGAGCGAATCTGAACCCGAAGTTTTCCCGCGCCGCGCGCGGCGCGGGAAAACACGGAAAAAAAACGGGGACAAGCCGAAAGAATGCCGCCGCATCCGGCTTACCCCTGTGCAGCAACGGCAAAGCCCGGCATTTTGCCCGGTTGTTTTGTGGTTGCCCTTGCAAGGCCCAGTCGCACGGGCAGTGATCGCCGTGCCCTGCCAGGGGCAGCCGGAAGAACGCTCCAAAACAATAAGCGGTTCCAACGAAAAGGAGTGCATCCATGAAATTTTCAGGTATGACCATCGGCGTTCCCAAAGAAATCATGCCCGGCGAGGGCCGCGTCTCCTCCACCCCCGAGACCGTGAAAAAGATGGTCGCCGAGGGCGCCACCGTGCTTGTGCAGAAAACAGCCGGCGAAGGCTCCTTTTTCTCCGATCAGCAATATGTGGACGCGGGCGCGACCCTTGTGGACGGCGCGGAAGAAATCTTTGCCAAAGCCGACGTGATCCTCAAGGTGAAAGAGCCCCTGTTCAACAAGGACGTCAACAAGCATGAGAGCGACATGCTCCGCGACGGGCAGTACCTGATCACCTTCCTGCATCCAGCCGCGCCGGTGAACCGCGAGCCCATGAAAAAACTCCGCGACACCGGTTGCATCAGCCTGACCCTGGACGGCATTCCGCGTATTTCCCGCGCGCAGAGCATGGACGCCCTGACCTCCATGAGCACCGTGGCCGGCTACAAGAGTGTGCTCATGGCCGCCAACTACCTGGGTAAATTCCTGCCCATGGTCGGCACCGCGGTGGGCGTGATCAAGCCTGCCAACGTGGTGGTTATCGGCACGGGCGTGGCCGGCTTGCAGGCCGTGGCCACCGCCAAACGCCTGGGCGCCGTGGTCACAGCCATCGACATCCGCCCCGACGCCGCCGAGCAGGCCAAGTCTCTGGGCGCCAAGGCCTTTGACACCGGCGTGCCCGCCAGCGTGGCCATCGGCGAGGGCGGCTACGCCCAGCGTCTGCCCGAAGAATGGCTGGCCAAGGAAATCGAGGCCATCAAGCCTGTGATCAAGGACGCCGACGTGCTGATCCTCTCCGCGCTGATTCCCGGCAAGCTGGCGCCTGTGCTGATTACCGAGGAAATGGTCAAATCCATGGCTCACGGCTCGGTCATCGTGGATATCGCCATTGACCAGGGCGGGAACTGCGCGCTGACCGAAGCCGGCGAGGAAGTGGTGCGCCACGGCGTGACCATCAGCGGCATCAAGAACATCCCCGGCATGCTGCCCACCAGCTCCACCTGGATGTTCGCCAACAACATTTACAACCTGCTGGCCTACCTGGCCAAGGACGGCAAGATCGTGCTGGATCGCAACGATCCCATCGTTGCTTCCACCCTGACCACCATCAATAAGGAAATCGTGCACGCCGGCGCCAAAGAAGCCGGGCTGTAGGCAATTGCGGAGCATGAGAAGCTTCTTCTCATGCCCCCGGCTCCTGCGCCGTTGCGGCGCAGGAGCCGCATCAACCATACGGAGGCGTCCCCTTGAGCACATTCATTCTTTTACTGGTCTTCATTGCTTCGCTGGTCATCGGCTACAAGGTACTCAGCCATATTCCAAGCCTGCTGCACACGCCGCTGATGTCCAGCATGAACGCGCTCGACGGGGTCATCATTCTCGGCGCCCTGACGGCCACCCATCTGGCCGGCTCCACCGTGGGCGTGTTTCTGGGCGCTTTCGGCATTGCACTGGCCGTGACCAACGTCTTCGGCGGTTTTGACATCACGCACAAGATGCTGAAAATGATCGCGGGCAAAAAGCGCTAGCAGGCTCTTTTCGCTGACGTCCCGAATGACCCCTAAAGAATAGAGAGTTGTTTGCGAAATGAGCACATTATACTACAATATCATTGCCGCGGTCCTCGCCCTTGCCATTCTTTACGGCCTGCACCTGATGAGCAACGTCCAGACGGCCGTGCGCGGCAACAAGCTGTGCGCCATATCCATGGCCCTTGCCATCCTCATCACCATGTACAGGGACAATTCGCTCAGCTCTCCGGCCCTTTGGGTGGCCATAGCTTTGGGCACGGCATTCGGACTGTTTTTGTCCAACAAGGTGAAGATGATCCAGATGCCGCAGCTGGTGGCCTTTCTGCACGGCTTCGGCGGCGGCGCGGCGGCCATCGTGGGCCTGATCATGCTTCTGGACGTGGGCACTGCCTCCGCATTCCACCGCATCGACGCCTGCCTGGCGCTCTGCTCGGGCATGACGACCATCGCGGGTTCCTTTGTGGCCGCGGGCAAACTGCATCAGCTCCTGCCGCAAAAACCCATTGTGCTGACCAATCACAGCAGGATCATCAACGTCATTCTGGGCGTGATGCTCGTCTCCCTGTGCATTTACAACATTGCACCGAATTTTCTCCCCTCGTTTTTCATTTTCCTGATGTTCGCCACGGGCATTCTCTTCGGCATCGTCTTCACCATTCGCGTGGGCGGCGCGGACATGCCCATCACCATTTCGCTGCTCAACTCCATGGGCGGCATCTCCTGCGCCATTGCGGGCTTTGCCGTGGCCGACCCGCTGCTTATCGCCGTGGGCGGCATCATCGGCTCCGCCGGCCTGATGCTCACGCGCGTCATGTGCAAAGCCATGAACCGCACGCTGATGCCCATTCTGCTGGGTCAATCCTCCGTAACCGGCAAGCCCGCCGCTCCGGTCGCGGTCGCGCCCAGGGCATCCGCGCCCAAAGCCGAAGCGGCCGCGCAATCCGCCGGGCAGAAAGACGCTGCCATCGCCAAACTGCTGACCACGGCCAAAAACGTGATCATTGTGCCCGGCTACGGCATGGCTCTGGCCCAGGCCCAGCACAAGGTCAAGCAACTGGCCGACGCCCTGGAAGCCAGGGGCGCAAAGGTCGAATACGCCATTCATCCGGTGGCGGGCCGCATGCCCGGCCACATGAACGTGCTTCTGGCCGAAGCCAACGTGGACTACGAGCATCTGCTGGAAATGGACACCGTCAACCCCATGTTCCCGGACGCGGATCTGGTGATCGTGGTGGGCGCCAACGACGTGGTCAATCCGGCGGCCAACACCGCCGAAGGCACGCCCATTTACGGCATGCCCATTCTGGAAGCGGACAAGGCCAAGGCCGTGATCATCTGCAATTATGACGAAAAGCCGGGTTACGCGGGCGTTCCCAATCCGCTGTACACCAAACCCGGCGTCTTCATGCTGCTGGGCGACGCGGCCAAGACCGTGGCGACGCTGGCAGGTTATGCCGCCGGGCAGGCTCCGGCCGCCGGGGCGCAAACGGATGTCGCGCCCACTGCCGATGCCCGGGCCGCCCAACTGCTGACCACGGCCAAAAACGTGATCATCGTGCCCGGCTACGGCATGGCTCTGGCCCAGGCCCAGCACAAGGTCAAGCAACTGGCCGACGCCCTGGAAGCCAGGGGCGCAAAGGTCGAATACGCCATTCATCCGGTGGCGGGCCGCATGCCCGGCCACATGAACGTGCTTCTGGCCGAAGCCAACGTGGACTACGAGCATCTGCTGGAAATGGACACCGTCAACCCCATGTTCCCGGACGCGGATCTGGTGATCGTGGTGGGCGCCAACGACGTGGTCAATCCGGCGGCCAACACCGCCGAAGGCACGCCCATTTACGGCATGCCCATTCTGGA
>NZ_JAAKEH010000029.1:0-40910 GCF_011039095.1 Desulfovibrio sp. ZJ200
CGAAGATGTAAGAAGGAAACGTGAGGAATGGAAACTGTTCCAGCAAAAAGCTTCATGTAATAGATTGATATTTATTGATGAAACCGGTGCCAAAACCAATATGACGAGATTATACGGCAGAGCCAGAGATGGCCAACGTTGCCATGATCATGCGTCAGAGGGACGTTGGGAAAGGATAAGCATACTTTCAGCAATCCGGGTAACGGGAGAAACTTGCAGTGTTGTTTTTGATGGGGCACTGGATGGAAAAATGTACAATGCCTATATTGAAAAATTCCTTCTTCCAACGCTTAAAGCTAACGATATTGTTATAATGGATAATTTGAATGTCCATAAATCAAAAACAGCCCAAAACTTGATAAGGGAAAAAGGCTGCAAGTATATTTTCCTTCCAGAATACAGCCCGGATTTAAATCCCATTGAAAAGATGTGGAGCAAAGTGAAACAATTACTTCGGGGTATGAAAGCAAAAACATGTGATGAACTGTACAAATCCATTGGAAAAGCATTAAGTTGTATCACACAAAAAGACGCTGAAGGATGGTTTAAATCCTGTGGCTATGTAAAAAGTTAAAAGCAAAATGCTCTAGGGCCTGTTCACGCTTATCAGAAAAAACCTTGTTTTTTCGGAACACTGCCTCGTAATTCTGCCGGGGAAAGGATTTTCGTTGAACTCTTTAAAATAGTTAAGAATGCGCAGGATAGTGCTAACAGGCCCTAATGAGAGCTGACTCTGGATGCATTTTCAAGGGCAGAACTCCTCAAGCAGAGCGTTTTTGCTCATGAAATCAGCCAAACGCTCTCATCCCGGCTCAGGCTGAATCTCCGAGAATTTCCTTCTTGCGCGCGCGCAAGACCTGCGGCAGACGCCTGATCAGCTCTCCCACCTGGGTGGAGGGCGTGGGCGCGCATTCCCATGCCAGCAGCCGGGCGGCCCGCGCCGCGGCCTCGGCGGCGCGGCAGAGAGGTACGCCCCCGGCAAGAAAGGCTGTGGCCAGCCCCGTGACCAGATCGCCGGTGCCGCCGATGCATTCCATGGCCGGAACCGACGGCTGCGACACTCTGGCCGCGATCTCCCCGTTGCAGACAATATAATCGGTGCTGCCCTTGACAATTATATGGCTTGGGCAATTGCCGTGACGCCGGGCGCGCTGGAGCAGCTCGGGCACGTTGTCTTCCTCAGCCAGCAGAAAGCCGCGCGTATAAAAGGGATGTGGCGCTTTTTCATCCGCCAGAAAAGCCAGTTCGCCCAGATCCGGCGTGAAGAGATCATAGGCGTCGGCATATCCGCTCATTTTCGCCACATACATGAAGCCCGCGTCAGCCGCCAGCATGGGTTTCCGCTCCAAAGCCTGCAAAGCCATCAGCACGCGGTTGTGCCAGTCCAGATCCGGAAAAAGATAGTGGAAGGTGAGGCCGGCGGGAGCCAACTTTGCCAAATGCGTTACAAGCCAGGCGTAAATCCGCCGACTCCCTGTTCCCTGTCCCGTATCTCCGGCCAAAAGCAGGCCGGGGAGCGGGAAGCCGTAAGCCTCGCACGCCAGCAAAGCCGTGGCTGCCAGGGCCGCCGTGCCGCGCTGCACCGGAACGGCGCGACCGCCTGGCAGGATCAGGGCATTGTTTTCCACCCGGCTTCTGGCTTGCACGGCCTCGGGATGGATCGCGAAGTCCGGATCAGGCAGGGTGCCCGTGATCAGCCACATTGGCGTTGCCTCCGTATTTCTTCAAAGGCTTTCTGCAAGCTGTAACAGCACAGGGTTTGCCCAAGACTCAAGGGTTCGGGCGCCTGGCTCAGGGGCAGGCCGCAAAGATTCTGGGCCAGCCAGGGCACATCCGGGCAGCCGCCGCCGGAAATATTGACGATCCGATCATCCGTGAGATCAATGGTGATTTTCATATTGGCCGCGCGCACCATCAGCCAGTGACCCAGGCGTTGCGTCTGAAACAGCGAGACGGGTTCCAGCAGGGCGTCCTGGACGCTGGCCGTCTGCAAGGGCGTGATGTCGCTCCGCATAAGGATGTTGGCTACAGCCGCTCGGCTGATCAGCGGAAAAAGCACCACCATGTCGCAGCCCGTGCGCAACCAGGGCGGCGGACCTTTGACCTCCACCGGAAAACCGGCCTTGCGCAGCAGGGCTTCAGCCCGGATCACCTCGCCGGTGTGCGAGAAAACCAGCAGGCCTTTATCACTGAGGCCCGCCTGCCTGGATGCCGCCTTGCCGCGCAGCGCGGCGCTGAGTTTTTGAGCCAACTTTCGGAGCAGGCCCGGATGCCTGTGCGTCATGAATTTTCCCCGGCTTTGCACGCCTGATCTTTGGCAGTTCCGCACTTCACAGCGCCCGCCGCCCACGAACGGCGTGGCCCTTGCCCGCAAGCCTGTTTTTCAGCCTGCCGCGGCAGCGCGCAAGGTGTGGGGCGCGATCGCGCCCCACATTCCCGCCGGCACAGCGGAATATCCTTTTCCTTATGGCCTGCTGATTTCCAGGCGGGTCACGCCCGGGCTCTCCTCGCCGGTTTGCACGGCAAAGCCCTGGTTGCGGGCAGCCCGGCTTATATTTTCAAGGCTCGCGTCATTATCCACCAGCACGCTGAAGGGACCGGCGGCATTTTCCCTGACCGCGTTCAGAAAGAGCAGGACCGGCTGCGGGCAGGAGAGCCCGCGGGTATCAATAAATGTAGCCATCAGGCGCCTCGCTTGCAGTTGTAAAAGCCGATGCACAGACAGATCGCAAGACCGCTCAATGTGGCGGCCGCGCCGTGCGGGCCGATTCCCGCTCCGCTGGAAGCCATGCCGAAATTATGGGCCATGGCCGTGCCCACGATCAGCCCCAGGGCAAAGATCGCGGCGTCGTTGTCCCCTTCGCCGGCCATGAAAAGCTGGCGGCCGGGGCAGCCGCCGGCCAGGGCGAAAGCCAGTCCCGCGGTGACCATGCCCAAAAAGTTCCAGAGGTCATTGGGCTGGGCAACAGGCTGATTTTCAAAACCCCAGTGAAAGCTGCCAAAACTCAGGTTCAGCACCAGGGCAGAGGCCAGCATGGCCAGAAAACCCAGAGCCAGATGCCACTCATTGAAGAGCAGCACGTCGCGCATGGCGCCCATGGTGCAGAAGCGGCTGCGCTGGGCCAGAAAGCCCACAATCAGGCCCGCCGCCAGAGAGAAGAGAAAGGGCGCGTGCTGGGAGCCGGGGCCCTTTATGGAGTAAAAGAGCACGCCGCTTTTGGGCTCGCCGGGAATCTGCGGGTCCATGAGGTAGAGCACTGTCAGGCCGAGCATGATCGCAGGCAGGACCAGGCCCGAGATTTTTCCCTGCCCCTGGCTGCGGCCCAGGGAAAAACCCTTGCGAAAGAACAGCGTGCCGATGCCCACGCCCACGATCAGGCCGGCCAGGCCGAAAAGCGCATGGGCGTCGCCGCCTGCCAGACGCAGAATAACGCGCCACGGGCAACCCAGAAAAACCAGCGCGCCGATGCCCGCAATGGCCCCCAGCAAAAAGCGCAGGATCGGGGAGGAGCCGCCGCGCGGCTTATACTCGCCGAAAGCCAGGGCGGACAGAAAAGCGCCGAGAACCATGCCCAGTATTTCAGGCCGCAGATATTGGACCACGGCGGCCCGATGCAGGCCCACGGCCCCCGCGATGTCCCGGTTGAAGCAGACTACGCAGATGCCCATGTTGCCCGGGTTGCCCGCCTGCTGAAGCAGCACGGCCAGAACGCCGAACACCAGCCCGGTGCCCACTATGCCCGTGGTTGTGGCAAAGATGTTGAAGCCCGATTTCATGTGAACCCCCAGGTTGTGGGCGCGCGTGCGCCCGTTTTCCACCGCCGATCGCATTGCGATCGCGCCGTGCGCGGACGGGGAAAACCGGGGAATCAGGCTGATGTCGCAAAGAACCGATGCCGCATCCCGCGCCGCCGTCCGCATACGCTCCACGCCGTGAAGCCGCGTATTTCGCGTCAGGTCTTGCGCAGCAGCATGTTCAGCTCCTTGCACGTTGATGGTGATCGCAAAAAACGAAAGTTTTTGCGCGGAATTGTTGTGCCCCGGCAGGCGCCGCCCCCTGCGCGCGTGAAACTGCCGCAGGGCCCGAAGCGCGGCTACGGCTGCGCCAAGGGTTGCCCGGGCTCTCCGGATGTCAGGCGCACGGCGTCCTCGCCGTCGCGTTCTTCCAGCAGAACGTCCACATGCTCGTGCCTGCCGGTATTGACCACCCGGCCCACATAATCGGCATGGATGGGCAGTTCCCGGTGCCCGCGATCTATGAGCACCAGCAGCTCCACAGCCCTGGGACGGCCATAATCCATCAGGGCTTCAAGGGCCGCGCGCACCGTGCGCCCGCTGAACAACACGTCGTCCACAAGGATGATCACGCTGTCGTCCACGCTGCCCGGAATGCTTGAGCGACCGATATGCGGCTTGCCTTCCAGGCTCGTCCAGTCGTCGCGGTAGAGATTGATGTCCAAAATGCCCAGCGGCACAGGGCGGGAAAGGCGGTTTTCCACCAGGCGGGCCAGACGCCGCGCCAGATCCGCGCCGCGCCGCTGGATGCCCACCAGCATCACACCCCCGCATTGGGCGTGGCGCTCCAGAATCTGAGAGGCCAGGCGGTCCAGAATGCGCGCTATTTCATCTTTTTTCAGAAGCAGGATCGAAGTCATATCTCCTCCAGACTGGCGGCAGCGCCGTGCGAGGGGGCTCACGAACGCATTTCCTGCATCGCCAGAGGACGATGCAGGAGGATCACTTCGCCCAAAAAACGCGTTTTTTGGCTTGTTTCCGGCGGCTATGCCCCGCGTCAGGCTCTCGCCTGACGCCAGAAGTCATCTCATAAAGACTTCTAACCGTTTTTGCCGCGGGAGAAAAGCCCTGGCGGCAATTGACAATCCTGCCCGTTAACCTTAGTTCTTTTTTGTTTTAAACCTTGGAACCTTGGAGGAAACATGCTCGAAATGACGGATACCGCCCGCAAAGAGCTTGAGGCTTATTTTGCGGACAAGAAAAAACAAACCATTCGGATATATGCCGTAGTCGGCTGAGGCGGTCCTCGTCTCGCATTGGCTCTGGATGAGTCAAACGATCAGGATCAGATTGAGGAACAAGGCGGCTTTACGTTCTGCATCAACAAGGATCTTCTGAACCAGGTGCAGGGCGTGAAAATAGATCTGACCTACATGGGCTTTGTGGTGGAACCCGAGGTGCCCCTGTCCGCTTCCGACGGCGGCAGTTCCTGCGGTTCCTGCTCCAGCGGCTGCGGCGGCCATTAGAGCGTTTCTTCCGAAGATGCCCTGGCGCGCATGATCCCCGCGGGAGGCGCCGCCCATGCCTTGGTCCTCAGGGTACTTGTTTCTCGCAGTGCGTTGCGAAAAATTTTGACGTTACGCCCCATACGGAGGAATCATGCTTGAATTGACAGAGAGCGCCCGCAAGGAACTTGAAGCCTTTTTCGCAGATAAGGAAAAAGGCACGATACGGATTTATCTGACTCCTGGCGGTTGTGGCGGCCCGCAACTCGCCCTGGCCCTGGACGCCGCCACGGATCAGGATCAGGCGGAAGAGCAGGGCGGTTTTACGTTCTGCATCAACAAGGAACTGCTGGCCAAGGTGCAGGGCGTGAAAATAGATCTGACCTACATGGGCTTTGTGGTGGAGCCCGCGGCGCCCCTGCCCCAGAGCGGCGGCTGCGGCGGTTGTTGCGGCGCTTGCGGCAGCAAGTAGAGCATATTGCTTTTGAAACGCTCGCTCCGGCGCGTAAAGGCGCAAGTAAATTTTGCCTGCGCCTGTCTCTGCTGTCATCATCCGCAAGGCGGCACAGCCCCCAGCGGCTGAGGCGTCGCTCACCGCAAGATGTGCGGTGCCGGAATGTTTCAAAAATTGAAATGCTCTCAGCCTGGACGCACTATTCTGATGAAAGGGCGGCCTTTTGGGCCGCCCTCATGTCTCTCTGAGCTGCCATGCAAAATATTGCCGCCTTGCTTTCAAACCGGGATAAAGCGCTCTATCTGGAGCGCAGCGGAATGGCCACTCGCTGCCGTCTGGCCGCGCAGGCTCTGGCCCAGGGGCGCGGCTCCGTGCTCCTGGCCCGTAATCGTGAGGAATTCAACGCGGCCCGCGCGCTGATCACTCTCTTCATTCCCGAGCTTTCCCTGGGTGACGCAGCCGTGGACCGGGCAGTTTGGGAAAGCCCGTGCCTCGCCTTTCCCGCCATGAGCCAATGGGCGGATCGCGCCGCCTGGGCGGCCAGGCTCGCAGCGCTTTACGGGCTGGCCCAGGGACGGCCGCGCTGCGTGATCGTCGGCGTGCAGAGTCTGCTTCTGCGCTATATGCCCGGCGATTTTTTCGACACGCGCAGCCTGGACCTGCAAAAAGGCAATGAATTTTCGCCCGAGCTTGTGCTGGATCAGGCCGTGGAGTGGGGATACGAGCGCGTTTCCCTGGTGACCCGCCCCGGCGACATGGCCCGTCGCGGCGATATTCTGGATATTTTCCCCGCTGGCTATGCCAGGCCGGTGCGTCTGGAATTTTTCGGCGACGTTATTGAGGACATGCGTCTTTTTGACGCGGAAAGCCAGCGATCATTGCAATCGCTTGACGAAGTGTCACTTCTGCCGGTGAGCCCTCTTTCTCTGGGCAGGCCCGGTCTTGCGGCGGCCCGCAAGCGTTGCGATCAGTTGCGCAGCGAAGGGCGGATCAGCGAAAACGAGTGCTATTCGTTCAAAAAGGCCCTGGACGGCGGCGGCGCGGGGCTTTTGCCCGGCTGCGTCTTTGAGGCGCCGAGCCTGCTGGAGGACTGGCTGCCCCCGGACAGTCTCTGGCTTTTGCCCGGAGAGGCCGACAGCGCGGAGGCCCTGCGCAACGACCGGCTGGCATTCAAGGAGCAACTGGAGGCAGAGGACGCCCCCTTGCAGCAACCGGCCGCTCTGGCCTTGCGCAAACACTCGCTGCCCGCGCCCTGGCGCAGTTTTCAATGTGTTTTCGCGGAACCTCTGGTCATGGGAATTGAAGCAAAGGGAGCGGATTTCCCGGAGCGCGCCCTGCATTCCTTCACGGATCTTTTTCCGCTGCCCGGCGCGCAGGATCGGCCCTGGCAACATTTGGCGGCGGGCCTCAAGGAATGGCAGAACAGCCGCCGTCAGGTCATCCTGAGTTTCGGCTCAGGCAGGAGCAGGGCAAAGTTTTTGAAGCTGGCCGAACAGGAGGGCCTCAGCCCCGCGTTGCGCTATGCGCCGGAAAGCCGCGGGCTGTTCGCCCTGGTTTCCCCTTTTCGCTCCGGGGTGGAACTTGTCTGGGATAACGCGCTGGTGCTGGGCGAGGAGATTCTTTACCCCCGCGCGGAAAAAACGCCGCGTGTCTCTTCGCGGGTTTTCAAGGGGCTGGACAATTTTGACGATCTCAGAACAGGGGACTTGCTGGTCCACCGCGATTACGGCATCGGCCGTTTTGCGGGCCTGCACCATTTGGATCTCAATGCGGCGGCCAACGATTTTCTGCTGATCGAGTATTCCGGCCGGGACAAGCTCTATGTGCCCGCGGACAGACTCTCGCTGATCCAGCGGTTTAAGGGAGCCGAAGGCGTGGAACCGGCCCTGGACCGCCTGGGCGGCGCGGGCTGGGTTGCGAGCAGGGAAAAGGCCCGCAAGGCCATTGAAAAGATTGCCGCGGATCTGGTGGAAATGTACGCCTACCGCAAGGTGGCCAAAGGCTTTCGCTATGATCCGCCGGGCGAGCTGTACCGCGAGTTCGAGGCGACGTTCGGCTTTGAGGAAACGCCGGATCAGGCCAGGGCTATCCAGGACGTGCTGGAGGACATGGAGAAATCCGAACCCATGGATCGCCTGATCTGCGGCGACGTGGGCTTCGGCAAGACAGAAGTGGCCCTGCGCGCGGCGTTCCGCGCGGCTGCCGAGGGGCGTCAGGTGGCCTTGCTCTGCCCCACGACAGTGCTTGCCGAGCAGCATTATCAGACCTTCCGGGCCCGGCTGGCCGGCTTCCCGGTCAATCTGGGCCTGCTCAGCCGCTTTGTGCCGCGGGCCAGACAGAAGGAAACGCTTAAAGCCGCGGCAGCCGGGCAGATCGACATCCTGATCGGCACGCACCGGATTTTGTCCAACGACGTGAAACTGCCCAATCTGGCCCTGCTGATCCTGGACGAGGAGCAACGCTTCGGCGTGCGTCACAAGGAAAAGCTCAAGGCCCTCAAAAAGAACGTGGACGTGCTGACGCTCACGGCCACGCCCATCCCGCGCACGCTGCAACTTTCCATGTCCGGCATCCGGGAACTTTCGATCATTGAGACCGCCCCCCAGGATCGCAAGCCCGTGGCTTCGGCCGTGCTGCGCCGCGACGAGGCCACACTGCGCGCGGTGCTGGAGCGCGAAATCGCCCGGGAAGGCCAGGTGTTCTGGGTTTACAACCGCGTTCAGGGGCTGGCGCGCGTGACCGACTATGTGCGGTCGCTGGCGCCTGCTGCCAGAATAGGCATGGCGCACGGCCAGATGTCCGAGACCGAGCTTGAGGACACGATGCGCAAGTTCTGGCACGGCGAGCTGGATGTGCTGGTCTGCACCTCCATTGTGGAGTCGGGCCTGGACTTTCCGCGCGCCAACACGCTGGTGGTGGATCAGGCCCAGATGTTCGGCCTGGGGCAGCTTTATCAGCTGCGCGGCCGGGTGGGGCGCAGCGATCGGCAGGCCTATGCCTTTTTCGTGGTGCCCGATACCGAGCGGCTCACTCCGCTGGCCGAGGAGCGTTTGCGCATTATTCTGGACATGGATTATCTGGGCGCGGGTTTTCAGGTGGCTATGGAGGATCTCCGCCTGCGCGGCGCGGGCAACATTCTGGGAGAGGTGCAGTCCGGGCATATGAGCCGCGTGGGCCTTGATCTTTACCTGGAAATGCTGGAGGAAGCCGTGGGCCGCCTCAAGGGCTGCCCGACCGCGGCCAGCGTGGAAACGGAACTCACTTTGGGCTTGCCTGCCCATATTCCGGCGTCGTACATTGACGACGGTCGCGAGCGCCTGCGTTGCTACAAGGCGCTTACTTCGGCCCCGGACGGCGCGGCCAGGGAAGAAGCCGCGCTTGCCATGCGGGATCGCTTCGGCCCTTTCCCCGAGGAATTGCACAACTTTTTGGCCGTGCTGGATTTCAAGCAATTTCTCACGGACTTGCAGGTACAGCGTGCCGACGTGCACCGGGATCATCTGCGCCTGTTCTGGCCGGACGGCCAGAACGCCGTGCAGCCCGAGCGCATCGTGGAACTGGCCGCAAAAACGCCGGGCGCGCGGCTGCATCCCCCGGCCGGGCTGTGGCTGCCGCTGCCGCAGGGCATGTCCTTTCCCGAGGCGTTGCGGAATACGCGCCAGACCCTGGAAGGCATCCGCTGCGCGGCCGCTTCCTGAAAAGGCTTACAGGGAGGGCAGAAGCATGGCAAGCAGAGAAGACATCCTGGCATACGCAGCCAGGGCATTTCAGACCGAGCCGGAACATCCCTGGTCTCAGTACCCGGAATATGCCGTGCTGCGCCACGCGGAGAGCGGCAAGTGGTACGGTCTGCTCATGACTCTGCCCCGGGCCAGGCTTGGGCTGGCGGGCACGGGAAACGTGGACGTCGTCAATCTGAAAAGCGACCATGTGCTGGATATCCTGCTGCGCAGCGCCCCGGGTTCGGCCCTGCCCGCATATCACATGAATAAAAAACACTGGATTACCATTGTGCTGGATGACGTATTCCCGGATGAGGAGCTGTACGCGCTCATTGACGAAAGCCACGGGCTGACCCGGTGAATGCCGTCTTGCGGGCCGCGCGGCTTGTGGCGCTCTTTTTCTGCTGCTTTCTTCTTGCGGCCTGTCCGGAAAGCCGCCTGCCCGAGGGCGTGGTGGCCGTGGTCAATGGCGAGCCTATTCATTTACGTTCCGTGCAGGCGCTGCTGGACAGCCGTTCCGCGGCTCTCGGCACCCTGCAACGTCCCTCGCTGGAAAGCATGAAGCGCCAATACGGCGAGGCATTGGGCACGCTGATCATCCATGCCTTGGTGCGCCAGGAATTGCAACGCCTGCAAATTCCCGTGGGCGACGCGGCGCTGGAGCAGGCTGTGGCCGTTGTGCGCGAGGATTACGGCGCAGACGGGCTTGCACGCTTTCTGGCGGACGAGTCTTTGGATCAGAAGCATTGGCGGGCCCTGATGCGGGATCATCTGGCCATGATCGCTTTTGAAAAAAGGGTATTGCTGCCGGGCATCCGGGTCGCTCTGCCGGAAGTGCGCGCGTATTACCAGGCGCATACCGGGGACTTTCAGTTGCCCGAAACGTTGGAAATCTGCTTTGCGACAGCGGAACGGCGCGAGGCTCTGGACGACTTCCGCAACGCCTTTCCCCAGGGCAGAACAGCGGCCCGCGAGGCTTTGCTGGCCCAATGTCTGGATGTCAAAATCGAGGAGCTGCCGCAATCCTGGCGTCGGGAAGTGGCCTCGCTCAAGCCCGGCACGTGCAGCGCCGCGCGCCGTGAGGATGAGACGTGGCAGGCCATCGGCCTTGTGCAGCGGCACAAGGCCCGCACGCTTGCGCTTGTCGACGCGTACCCTCTGATAGAGCGCATTTTGCGGGAGCAGAAAAAAATCACGGCGTTCGAGAGCTGGCTGGAGCGCAACCTTGCCCGCTCCACCATACAGGTGACGCCCTATCTCAAGGATGACTTGCTTTTGCCGTTCTCAGGGCGGCAGCAGAGCGAGAAACGGGACGGCCGTGCCGCGGCGGGGCCCGGGAGCGGCGATGCGGAGGCTCCTGAGCCGGAGGCCGGGCAGAGTGGGCATGCCGCGCGGGATGCGCGCCAACCTTCCGCTGATGCGCCCGGTAAAGCGGGCGGCGCTGGAGAACTGTGATGGATCGCCGCTTCCCTGCCGTTACCGGCCGGACATTGCATATACGGCTGATTTGGGCTAGACAATACAGATAGCGGGACTCCGGAGCCGTTGCAAAAGCGCAGCATTGCAAAAGCAATCCGCTCCAGGAGCCGCCTCCAGCCGGGGGAGTTTTGCCCTTTCGCAAAAAAGCGCAGCTTGAGGAAGCTGAAAGGCAAGCCGCAGCCGTCGCCGCGGCAGCGGCATACGGATAACGACGGCGATTTCTTTGGGCAAAGCCCGGTTGCACGCCAAGTGCTGTCTTTATCCGTATGGTTCGCTCAAAAAATGCTCTAGAACTGTGCAGGGGGAAAACAGTGAGGAAAACGCTTGTTCTGCTGCTGGCGATCTGGCTTTGCAGCGCTATCGGCGTGCAGGCCGCCCAGCTCAATAAAGTGGCGGCCGTGGTCAACGGCCAGGTGATTACCATGTTCGATCTGCAAAAAAATGCCTTGCCCGAACTGGCCCGCGCCAGGTTGAACCCCAACAATCCCGCCCAGGCCAAGGCCGTGGACAAGATATTCCGCAAGGTACTGGACATGATGATCATGGATATTCTCCTTGCGCAGGAGGCCAGGCGCCTCAAAGTCAGCATTACTCCCTCCGAGGTGGATAATGAGCTGGCCAAGCTCATGAAATCCCGCAATCTGACCAGGGAGCAGCTCGAGGCGCAATTGGCGCAGCAGAAGATGACGGTCGCCGAACTGCGCAAAAATTTTGAAAAAACGCTGCTGCGCCAAAAAATAATGGGCATGGAAGTAGGCCGCAGGGTGGTTGTGACGCCTGCGGAAATCAAAGAATATTATGAGGCCCACAAAGACAATCTTTACGATCGCAGCGGGCTGCATATGGGCGTGCTGGTCTATGCGCCCAATGTCAATGCGCAGGCCCTGGCCGCCCAGATCAAGGCGGGCAAGCTGAGCTTTGAGGAAGCGGCGCGTAAATATTCCATTGCGCCCAATAAAGACAAGGGCGGCGACATGGGACCGGTGGAGTGGGATCGCCTGAATCCCGAATGGGAAGGACGGCTGAACAAAATGAAGCCCGGCGATGTGACCGAGCTTTTTGATCTGCAGGGCCGCAAGGCGCAGGTGCATTTGTTCCGGCCCGGCGGCGGCGCGGAGAAACCCCTGACCCTGCAACAAGCCACCCCCCAGATTGATGCGATTTTGCGCCAGCCCAAGGCTATGGAGCGTTTTGAGGAATATACCACCCAATTGCGCAGCAAGGCCGTTATCGACATTCGTTTGTAAACGGCTGCGGCGTTGAAGCGGCTTTGGAGCCGCACGGGTTCAGGAATGTCTGTTTGCCGCGGCGGATCTTTGCAAAAGGGCGATACGTTTTTTTCACAGTTCGCTTCATGCCCTGCAAGGTAGAGCATTTTCACTTTGAAAATGCTCTGCTGACGCGAAAGCGGCAGCCGCCGCAACGCAGCGTGCATTCAGGCGAAAACCGCGTTTTTCGCCTGAATGTCACCTTTGACTTTCATAAAAAGTCAAAGGTAATCTGCTCTAGCCCGCAAGGGCGTACAGATAGCGACAGCATCGCTATCGACAGCAACAAGAACCATGCTTTGCGGCGAAGCGATCTTCACACGGAAAACTTTATGTGTGAGATGGCAGCAGAACCGTTGCGGCACGTAACCATACAGAGGCTTTCATGACTCTAGAGGAACTGGGCGCGGCCTTGCGCGCCGAACGCGAAAAGCGTGGCCTGAGCATTGAAGATGTGGCCGATCATCTGAAAATCGGCGCGCGCCAGTTGCGCGCTCTTGAAGACGGCGATGTTTCTTCCCTGCCGCATCCGGCATATACCAAAGGATTTATTCGCTCGTACTCCGCATACCTCGGTTTGGCGGCGGAAGAGGTGAGCGAGGCCGTTAAAACGCTGAATGAGCCCGATGCTCAGGCCGTATCCCAGAGCGTGTATCTGTCTGATGCCGCCTGGGCGCCGCGCAGGCGCTACAAGTGGTTGGGGCTGCTGATCATTGCCGCATTGTTGGGCATTGGCGCTTATGTGGCGTGGCAGCAGGGAGCTTTCGAGTTTCTGAGCCGCCAGACCCGGCGCATGGCTCAGCCCTCTCCCCCTTTGCCGTCGCCGGATTCCCCGGATGATACGCAACGCGGGGCGCGCGTCGAGCCCGCCAGGGAGCCTGCGGCTCAGGCCCCGGCCCGGCAGGAAGCGGCCCCTGCGCCGGCCGCGGCGTCCCCTTCCACGGCCCCGGCTGCCGTGCCCCAATCCTCCCTGCCCGCCGCGCCCGCCCAGGTTCCGGCGCAAAACCGGCAGGCCGACGCAACGCAGATGCCTCTTTCAGCCAGAGAGCGCGGGACAGGCGGCCTGGCGCCCGGCGCAAACCTTACGCCCGCGCGCGAGGCGGCCAATGCCTCTTCAGCCCCGGCGCCGGCGCAGACGCAGGGCGCTCTCCCGGCCGGGCCGCATAAGCTGATCATCACGGCCACGGAGGAGTGCTGGGTGCATTCCAATGCGGACAACACGGATACCCGCCAGTTTTCCCTGCGCAAAGGGGACACCTTTGCGCTGACCTTTACCAAAAGCCTGGAGCTGAAGCTGGGCAACGCCGGTGGGGTGCGCATCCGTTATAATGGCGAGGAGTTGCCCGCGCCCGGCCAGTCCGGCCAGGTGCGGACTCTGACTTTCCCTCCGGCGGCCCGCTGAAGATGGAATGGGCGGATCACGCCCTGGTGCTGCGCGTCGGGCATTTTCGCGAGGCGGATCTCTGGCTGAAACTTCTCTGCCGCAGGCATGGTCTGCTGACGCTTTTTGCCTTTGGCGGCAGCCGCAGCCGCAGACGTTTTTGCGGCTGCCTGGATGTGTTCAATACGCTTCAATGTCGTGTCAAAGCGAGCGGAAGAGGGAATTTTCTCAATCTGGAAGAAGCGGTATTGCTGAACGGGCCGCAGACCTTGCGGGGCAACTGGCAGCGCA
Organism: Desulfovibrio sp. ZJ200; assembly: GCF_011039095.1. NCBI lineage: Bacteria > Pseudomonadati > Thermodesulfobacteriota > Desulfovibrionia > Desulfovibrionales > Desulfovibrionaceae > Desulfovibrio > Desulfovibrio sp. ZJ200. The sequence goes on from NZ_JAAKEH010000029.1 coordinate 13,836, forward strand.
TGGGGCTGGCCGCCAACTGCCTGCGCTTTGTGGAGGCGCTGGGCGTCAGCGACGACGGCGCGTCCGAGGCCTTTGCGCTGGTGGATGATTTGCGCCGGACCCTGGAGGAGGCGCCCCATCTGCCCTCGTTGCTGCCGCTCTTTTTTCGCCTGCGCCTGGCCGGAGCTCTGGGATTTGCGCCCAATCTGGACAAATGCGGCAGTTGCGGCGCAAGCCCGTCGGCTTCCATGCTCTTTGTGGTGGATGAGGGACAGTTGCGCTGTCCCGCCTGCCGGAGCGCGCAGCCCGCGCGTTACGGCGTGGAGCTTTCAGCCTCAAGCCTTGAGCTTTTGCGCCGGGTCCAGCGGGAATTGCCTTCCGCCTGGGAAAGCGAGGAGCCGCCGCCCGCGGAGCGCCGGGCTTGCGCGCGGGCCATCGACGGTTTTGTGCAGTATCATTTGGGGCTTTCGTGGGAGAACGGCTACTTCCGGCGCGTGTGAGAGCCAGGCCTTTTCAGTGCCGGGCATGCAATTTTTTTTCTTCCGTACTGCGCGCCTGGCGCGCAAGCGGCTGAAGGGCCGCCATCCGGTCGCGAAGGGCGCGGCTTGTGGGAAAAAGCAGCGTTTTTCCCGCAACGATAACAGTGAAATCGGGAAAACTTCACAGGTAATCCGGTCTGAAAAGCAGAGCACAGGGGACACACATGTATTTTCAGGATGTCATTCTCACCCTGCAGAATTACTGGGCAAGCCGTGGTTGCGTGATTGAGCAGCCTTCGGGCGTGGAGTGCGGGGCGGGCACGTTCAATCCGCACACGTTTTTGCGGGTCATCGGCCCGGAACCGTGGAAAGTGGCCTATGTGGAGCCCTCGCGTCGCCCCACGGACGGTCGCTACGGCGAAAATCCCAATCGCCTGCAGCGTTATTTTCAATTTCAGGTGGTGTTGAAGCCCTCGCCCGACAATGCGCAGGATCTCTATCTCGAAAGCCTGAACGCGCTGGGCATCAACCCGGCCCGTCATGACATCCGTTTTGTGGAGGACGACTGGGAATCCCCGACCCTCGGAGCCTGGGGCCTTGGCTGGGAGGTCTGGCTGAACGGCATGGAAGTGAGCCAGTTTACCTATTTTCAGCAGGTGGGCGGCATAGATCTCTCACCGGTCAGCGTGGAACTTACCTACGGGCTGGAACGGCTGACCATGTATCTTCAGGGCGTGGAATCGGTGTATGATCTGCGCTGGAATAAAGACGTGACCTACGGCCAGATCTACCACCAGAATGAAGTAGAGCAGTCACGCCACAATTTCGAGGTCAGCAACGCGGAAATGCTGCTGCGTCAGTTCAATGATTTTGAGGGCCAGTGCAAGGCCATGCTGGAGTTCGGGCTGCCGTGGCCCGCCTATGACTACTGTCTGAAATGCTCGCATACCTTCAATCTGCTGGATGCCCGGGGGGCCATCTCGATCACGGAGCGCACCGGCTATATCGGCAGGGTGCGGGCCCTGGCCTCGGGCGTGGCCCGGCTGTATGCGGCCCAGCGGGAAGAATTGGGCTTTCCCATGCTCAACAAGGAAGCGAGGTGAGGCGTGGCGACGTTTGTGCTTGAAATCGGCAGCGAGGAGTTGCCTTCCCGTTTTCTGGCTCCCGAAGAAGCGGAACTTGCCGCGCGGTTCACGGCTGCGCTGGCCGAGGCGGGCCTTGAGCACGGCGCGTTGCGGGTCATGAGCACGCCCCGCCGGGCCGCTGTGCTCATTGAAGACCTGAACCCCGTGCAAAAAGAAAAGGAAGAAATCATCTCCGGACCGCCGGCGCGCGCGGCCTATGCCGCGGACGGCGCGCCCACCAAGGCTCTGGAGGGTTTTGCCCGAACGCATGGCCTTACGGTTGACGATGTGTTCCGCGTGCAGACCGAAAAGGGCGAGTATGTGGCCGTGCGCAAACGCACGGGCGGCGTTGCGGCCAAAGAATTGCTGGCGCGCATCTGCCCGGCAATCATTGCGGCAGTGCCCTTTGCCAAGCGTATGCGCTGGGGCGCGCATACCTTTGCCTATGCCCGCCCCTTGCGCTGGCTTCTGGCCCTGCTGGATGCGGAAGTGGTGCCCTTCAGCGTGGGCCCGGTCACCTCGGGCCGGGAAACGTACGGCCATCGCATCCACGGTCCCGGGCCTTTTACCGTGGATCATGCCGATCGCTATCTCGCGGTGGTGGCGGGCCCCTGTGCCGTCACCCTTGATCCGGCTGAACGCCGCCGGATCATTATGCAGGGCGGCGACGCCCAGGCCCGCAAGGCCGGGGGGCGGGTGCTCTGGAAGGACAGCCTGCTGGACGAAGTTCAAGGCTTGGCCGAGCATCCCGTGCCCCTGCTGGGCGACTTTGACGCGGCCTATCTGGAAGTGCCGCGTGAGGTGCTCCTGACCAGTATGGAGAGCCACCAGAAGAGCTTTGGCGTGGAAAACGGCGAGGGCAGCCTCCTGCCGCACTTTCTGACGGTGCTCAATGTGACGCCCGAGGATACGGAGCTGGTCAGGCGCGGCTGGGAGCGCGTGCTGCGCGCCCGCCTGGAAGACGCGCGTTTTTTCTGGCGCGCTGATTTGCGGGAGAATTTCGATCTTTGGCTGGAAAAGCTGGATCAGGTCATCTTTATCGGCGCTTTGGGCAGCATGGGCGACAAGACGCGGCGGCTGGAGGCGCTCTGCCGCTGGCTTGCGGGGCGTTGCGCGCCGGAACTCGCGGATCAGGCCGCACGGGCCGGCAGGCTCTCCAAGGCTGATCTGGTGACCGGACTGGTGGGAGAATTCGACACCCTGCAAGGCATCATGGGCGGCATTTACGCGGAACGCAAGGGCGAACCGCAGACTGTCGCCACTGCCCTGAAGGAACAATACCTTCCCGCCGGGCCGGATTCCCCCTTGCCGCGCTCCGTTGCGGGCGCGCTGCTTTCCCTGGCCGACAAGGCTGACACGCTGGCAGGCTGTTTCGGCCTGGGCATGATCCCCACAGGAGCGGCGGACCCCAACGGGTTGCGGCGCTGCGCGCTGGGGATCATCCGCATTGTGCTGGATTTCGGTTTTGATCTGGATGTGCGCGAGCTGCTTGCCAAGGCCCAGGAACTCTATGGCCCTCGCCGGTGGAAGCTGCCGCCGGATCAGGCTCTGGCCAGGCTCATGGAGTTTTTCTCCGGCAGGCTGCGCAATTATCTTGTAAGCCAGGGGCAGGATACGCTGCTGGTAGACGCGGCCCTGGGCGCGGGCGTCGCGCGAGTGCGCGAGTGCGCGGCCCGCCTGGCGGCTCTCAAGGCCTTCAGCCGCGAGCCGGGCTATGCCGAAGCCGTGCAGACCTTCAAGCGGGTGAGCAATATCTTGCGCAAGCAGGGGAGTGCCGAATCCCTGCCGCCTGACTGGGATGCGGCTTTGCTGCGCGAAGAACCGGAAAAGGCCCTGGCCGCCACGCTGGAAGGCCTGCTGCCACGGCTTGACGCGCTGTGGACGGCGGGCGATCATCCGGCTGCATTGGCGACCCTCAATGAGGTGCGCCCGGCAGTGGACGCCTTTTTCGCCGGGGTGATGGTCATGTGCGAAGATGCGGATCTTCGGCGCAATCGTTTGGCAATGTTGCAGGCGCTGGGCTCCCGCTTTGCCCGACTGGCGGATTTTGCCGCGCTTCAATTATAGAGCAGATCACCTTTGACTTTTTGCAAAAGTCAAAGGTGACATTCAGGCGAAAAACGCGGTTTTCGCCTGAATGTACGCCGCGTTGCGGCGGAGCCGCGCTTATGATAACAGAGTAAAACTATTGCATTTACTATTTAGCTGCCTCAGCCCTGTGGAGTTCGCCATTGCGGCTTGACAGGGAGTCGCGGCTATGCTAACAAGCCGTCTTCACGTTATCTGCGCCAAAAGCGGCGACCTTTGTTTGAAATCGCCGGGCCGCCAGTTGTCCGGCTGCAGAAGCAAGCGGTCGGGCCGTGCAGCGGCTGCCGCCCATCCGGGAGCATGGCTTGCGTGGGCAAGCCCCAACATAGTGGAGGAATATCGTGGCAAACCATAAGTCAGCCATCAAACGTCACAAGCAGAGCCTGAAAAGGGCCGCCCGCAACCGTGCTGCCCGGACTCGCGTAAAAAGCGCCATCAAGGATGTGCGCTCCGCCATTCAAGGCAAGGATAAAAGCCTTGCCCAGGGCGCGTTGACCTCGGCCACGTCCATTCTGGCCAAGGCCGCAGGCAAGGGCGCGCTGCACTGGAGAAAAGCCGCCCGCAAGATTTCCCGCTTGGCCCGCGCTGTCAACGGCATTGAAGCGGAATAAACGATCGTTTTGCGTGCCACGCCTGAACTCTCGCGCGCCTTCCAGGCCCAAGGCACTGCCTTGAAGAATAAATTGGAATTTGTGGGGTGAAAAATATTGACGCGCTTATGTGTTTAATATAAATTCCATCGTTACGCGCTCGTAGCTCAGCTGGATAGAGCAACAGGCTACGAACCTGTAGGTCAGGAGTTCGAATCTCTTCGGGCGCGCCATAATTTCAGGCACTTGTGGATTCTTCCACAGGTGCCTTTTTTGTTGGGCACATGGGGCCGGGCATGGCACATACCCGGGAGGGCTTCAACCCCCGCCCGCTTTTGCCGGTCCATGACATGCTTATTCAGCCTGTACGATGGGCTGTTCTTAGAGCATTTTCTCTTTGAAAATGCTCTGCTGACGCGAAAGCGGCAGCCGCCGCAGCGCGGCGTATATTCAGGCGAAAACCGCGTTTTTCGCCTGAATGCCACCTTTGACTTTTATAAAAAGTCAAAGGTAATCTGCTCTAATTTCATTAGCAAAACGCTCTATCTCATAAACAGGAGGGAAATACAAACAGTTGCCTATGAAATCTATGGCTTTTCCCGATGTTGCTCTCCCCACTCACACATGGCGTCTAAAATGGGGATAAGAGATTCGCCCCGCTCTGTCAGGCTGTATTCCACCTTGGGCGGAATTTGAGGATATTCCTTGCGGTGGACCAGACCATCGTATTCCAGCTCTTTCAACGTTGCGCTCAAAGTTTTGTATGAAATTGTACCAATATACTTTTTCATCTCATTGAAGCGAACCACGCCGTATCCTGCCAGGGTATAGAGAATAACCATCTTGTATTTCCCCTGGATCAGCGACATGGTATAGCTGAAACCCGTGTCCTCCAATTTGGTGTCCTTGATGCAATCAATACTTATGGCACACTCTCCTTTTGGTAAGTATCACACCTTGAAGTGCGTACTTGTCAATTTAGTAATTCACACTACTATACTAATACGAGCCGTGAAACAAGTCAAGTCGGCTTGAAAAAAAGGAGTGCTTTTCTCTTATGGGCAAGAAAATTGTAGTCATTACCGGCAGTCCCCGGAAGAACGGCAACAGCTTTGCCATGACCGATGCTTTCGTCCAGGCGGCCCGGGCCAGGGGCCACACTGTCACCCGCTTTGACGCCGCTATGATGAAGATTGGAGGCTGTCACGCCTGCGAGACTTGTTATAAAACCGGCAAGGCTTGCTCTTTTGATGACGACTTCAATACCATCGCCCCCGCCGTCCTGGAAGCGGACGCCGTGGTGTTCACCACCCCGGTCTACTGGTACTCTATCCCTGCCCAGATTAAGGGCGTCATTGACCGGCTGTACTCGCTGGTGGTGGGCGGCAAGGACTTTGCGGGCAAGGAGTGCGCCATGATCGTCTGCTGCGAGGAAGATGATATGTCCGTGATGGACGGCGTCCGCATCCCCATTGAGCGGTCTGCCGCCCTGATGAAGTGGACGGTGGTGGGCGAGGTGCTGGTGCCCGGCGTTCTGGAGGCCGGCGCTATCGCCAGGACTGACGGCTGCGCTCAGGCGGCTGAGCTGGCGGAGAAGTTCTGAGGGAGTGTGGGTATGTCCAAAAAAATTGTCATTCTCAACGGCAGTCCCCGAAAAAACGGCAACACTTCCGCCTTGGTCAAAGCCTTTACCGAGGGGGCGGAGAGTGCTGGACATAGCGTTAGCGAGTTTTTTCTGGACGGCATGGAAATCCACGGCTGCAAGGGGTGCTTCGGCGGACATAGCAAGAAAGAGTGCCCCTGCGTCCAAAAGGACGACATGGCGCAGATTTACCCGGCGGCTCGGGACTGCGATGTGATTGTGCTGGCCTCTCCGCTCTATTACTGGACCATGAGCGGCCAGCTCAGGACGGCGCTTGACCGCCTGTTCGCTCTGGAGGAGGGGGACGGCAATCTCCTGAGAGGAAACGGAAAATCCTCCGCCCTGCTGATGGCGGCGGAGGGCCACGGCTTTGAGGACGCGGTTCTTTACTACGACCACCTGATGGAGCATTTGCGGTGGAAGAACCTCGGCCATGTGTTGGCCGGAGGGAATATGGATGTTGGCGATATCAAAGGAAAAAGCGAAATTCAGCAAGCCTTTGATCTGGGGAAATCCATTCAATAGCGCCAGAGCGTTTCGCTGATTTTATGAGCAAAACGCTCCAAAAGCCTTGCTCGCCGCCGCTGTTTCAGAGAGGACCGGCATTGCCATGCCGATCCTTTTCGCATGGCCGGGAATGCGCTGCGCCCGCACTTGCCCGATTGCCTTGCAAAAGACATGGGCATAGTATGTCGCCATGACGACACTCGCCTCTGAAAGAGACAGGAGCCGCAAAAACGGGTCGTTGCGCGTTATTGTCAGTCTGGATGTGGAGGAAGAAGGACTCTTTTCAGGCCGCTATGCCGCTTCGGGGTGCGGCGTGCGCAATGTGGGCCTTTTGCCGCGTCTGGCGCCGTTGACGCACGAGCTGGGCTTTCCGTTGACGCTCTTCTGCGCGCACGCTGTTTTTGCCGATGCCCAAGGCCGTCGGGTGCTGGCCTGGATGCGCGACCATTGCGGCGCGGAGATCGCCGCGCATTTGCACCACTGGAGCACCCCGCCCCTGGGCGCGCCCTCGGCCTTGCCGGAGGGCTCGGGCAACAAGGGCGGGGCAGATGGCCCGCCCTTGCGCACGGATCGCATGCCGCGCGAGCTTTTGCGCCGACGTTTGCAAACCCTGCTGGACGCCGGGCGCGATTTCCAGTCCGCGCCGCTGACCAGCTTTCGCATGGGCCGCTGGGATCTGAAATCCGTGGTGCGGCCGCTGCTGGCCGAGGCGGGCATCAGGGTGGACAGCTCCATCTGCCCGTTGCGCGCTTTCAAGGACGGCGCGGATCATTTTCTGGCGCCCCCGGACCCCTATTGGGTCGAAGATGCGCCGGGCTGCCGCCTGCTGGAAGCGCCCATCACCCAGATCCCGCTCTGGCCCGTTGCGGCGCGGTTCTGGCACGGGCTTGCCGCCCGCCACAACGCGCTGCTGGATTCCTTTCATTTCTGGGGAGCCTTGAGCGCCAATCCCATCTGGCACAGTCTGCGGATCATGCGGCTGGCCGCCCGCACCCACGTTACGCGCGGCGGCAAGGTGCTCAGCCTGTTCTGGCACTCCTCGGAAATGCTGCCCGGCGCTTCGCCCCATGTGCCGGATGAGACCGCCGCCGCCGCTCTGCTGGAAAAAATCCGCGTCTATCTGCAATGGCTCAGGGAGTCCTTTGACGTCCGGGGCGTGACGGCCGCCCAGCTTTATGCGCAGGCCCCGGCCCTGAATTTTCCCGCCCGCCCGGCCGGAAAAGGAGATTGGTGATGCCCCGTCTGGTTTTCGTGCTGCTGGACGGGCTCGCCGCAAGCACGGCCCGACGTTGCCTGAGTTTCTCTCTGGCCCTGGAGGAAGCGGGCGAAGCCCGCTACTGCGAGCTTGAGGCCGAGCTGCCGTCGCTTTCCCGGCCCATTTACGCCACGCTGCTCAGCGGGCTTGCTCCGGTGCAGACAGGCATTCTGCATAACGACGACGCCCGGCTCTGCCCGGCGCCCACCATCTTCCAGCGGGCGCGCAGCGCCGGATTGACCACTGCCGCGGCCGCCTATTACTGGATCAGCGAGCTCTGCAATCGCGCGCCCTTTGCGCCCGGCAGGGATCGCCTGATCGATGATCCGCGCCTGCCTGTCAGTCATGGCCTGTTTTACGGCAATGACGCCTATCCTGACGATGAGCTTTTTCATGATGCCGAATGTCTGCGCCTGCGCCATACGCCGGATCTGCTGCTGGTGCATCCCATGGGCATTGACTTTGCCGGGCACGGCTTTGGGGCGGACTCTCCGGTATACCGGCAGGCGGCGCGCCGGGCCGACAACCTGCTGGCCCGCCATGTGCCGCGCTGGCTGGCCGAAGACTATGCCGTCCTGGTGACCAGCGATCACGGCATGGACAATGAATGCGGGCACAGCGACGCCGTGGCGCAAAACCGCCGCGTGCCGCTCTGGCTGATGGGCCGGGCCTGGGCGGATCTGCCCTTGCCCGGCGCGCAAACCCAGGTGGCGGGTCTGGTTCTGCGCCTGCTGGGCATTTGTGAGCAGCAGGGATCAAGGACAGCGCACGCCTGACCGCCAAATCCACAACCTGGAAATCCGCATGCATCAGAGTGATCGCCTCGGCGGCTATGTCTGGATTTTGCTGGCGGCCTTTTTCTGGTCGCTGATCGGCGTTATTTCCAAAATCTGCATGAACGCCGGGCTCAGCCCGCTGGAAACGGCGTTCTGGCGGGCAGCGTTTGGGGGCGCGTTCTTTCTGGGGCATGCGGCGCTGAGCGGGCAGTTGCGCATCCGCCCGCGCGACGCCTGCATTTTTACCGTGTTCGGCTTTTGGGGCGTAGGCGTCTTTTTCGGAGCCACGCAATACGCCATCAAACTGAGCGGCGCGGCCATGGCCGTGGTGCTGCTCTACACGGCGCCGGTCTGGGTGGCTTTTTTTTCCCGCCTTCTTTTTCAGGAAAGGATTTCCTCCCGTAAAATCAGCGCCATCGGCATTGCGCTCGCGGGCACCACACTGGTTTGCTTTTCCGGCGGCAGCCTGCCGGGGCAGGCATCCATGTGGGGCATTGCCTGCGGCCTGTTGAGCGGTCTCTGCTATGCCTCGCATTATCCCTTTTACCGCTGGTGGCAGAGCCGCTATTCCACCGCCGCCATCTATGCCTTCATGCTCCTGGGCGGAACCCTGGCCCTTTGGCTCGGCGTGCCCGCAAGTCTGCACCATGCGCCCCGCGTCTGGTTCTGGCTGCTGCTTCTGGGTCTGCTCACCGGCTATTTCGCCTATATCTGCTACGGCCAGGGCCTGAAGCGGCTCAGCCTGGTGCGCGCGGCCGTGACCTGCCATCTGGAACCCGTGCTGAGCACGTTTTGGGTCTGGCTGTTCTGGCAGGAAAATTTCAGCATCAGCGGCTGGATCGGCAGCACTCTGGTGCTTTCGGCGGTCATCTTGCTGAGCACGGACAAAAGCCGCGAATAAAAATCTTCGCCTGCTCCCTCGCGCATCAGGCTGCGGGCCGCTCTCCGTAGCCTCCGGGCAGATGCAGCCTGCAGGCCCGGTCAGGGATATAAGCGCGCCTGGCCGCTTTTTCGGAGGCTGCAAAAGCGCAGTGCAATCCACTTGCAGTGTTGTGCGCATGGATCACGTTTATGGGCCAAACCGGGCAGTGCCGGGCTCAAACGCAGGGCGTGATGCCTGCGCGCCATGAGGGATTCGCCTTTCCACACATGAAGGGGACGTGGATTGAGCCGGAAGACGCGGCCTTGCAGCGGCAAAACGTCATGCTCCCACTTGACGGAAGGCGGCGGACTGGGATAGTAAGCACACTTACGGCGGCGCAAACGCGTTTGGCAAACAGGAAACAGCCGGGCCGCTCTGATATGCCGGGATGGTGGAATTGGTAGACGCAGCGGACTCAAAATCCGCCGAGGGCAACCTCTTGCGAGTTCAAGTCTCGCTCCCGGTACCAATAAGAAGTCCAAAATAGTCCAGAGAAGGCCGAAATCACTAAGAAAAATGTGGTTTCGGCCTTCTCTTTTTGTCTAGTAAAAACTAGAGCATTTTCAAAGAGAAAATGCTCTAAGCGCCGAAGCGAGCGTTTCAAAAACAATATGCTCTAGGGAAGCAGCTTCACTTCATAGGCATTGGCCGGTTCCAGGTACTTGCGGGCCACGGCCTGCAAGGCCTCGGGCGTCACAGTCGCGGCTTTTTGCAAAAGCTTCTTCTGAAAATCCTGGGGATGATGCAGCACAGCGTCCGTAGCCGCCTCGCCGGCGCGATCCCCCAGGCTCTGACGCGCGCGGAGGTATTGGCCCCAAAGGCGGTTGGCGCCGCTTTGCAGCAAGGCCGCGGGCAAAGGTTTGGCTTTGATCTGCGCAATGATCCTGGCAAAGCCCTGCCGGGCCTGCTCCACTTTATCCGGCGTGGTGCCGATATAGAAGGCCACAAAGCCTGCCTCGGGCATGCCGCGGTAAAAGGAAGTCACCGTATATCCGAGCCCCTGTTCGTCGCGCAGGCTGCTGAACAGCAGGCCGCTCTGGCCCGAAAGCACGGATTCCAGAAGCGTCAGGGCAGGCGCGTCCGGGTGGGTCGGAGGCACGGCCTTGAAAAGCAGGAGCAGATGCGCCTGGTTGCGGCCGGGCAGATTCAGATCCAAATCCCTGTCGCTCCCCCAGGCAGGGGGCGCGAGAGTCAGGCCCGCGCTTTTCGGCGCAGGCAGGGAGCGGGCAAAGGTCAGAACGGCCTCGCGCTCGTAATCCCCGGCCACGGAAAGGACCCAGGGCTGGCCTGACTGCAATTTCCAGAAAGCCAGCACATCCTTGCGGTCGAAGCGATCCAGGTTCTGCGCCGTGCCCAGGCTGTCATAGCCGTAAGGCTGGCCGCCCGGATACAAAAAGGGATTGAGCCTGGCGAACATATAGGCCAGAGGCCTGTCCGCGCGCTGGCGGATGGCGGACTTCATGGTGTCCGCTTCGCGCCGCACTTCCCTGGCCTCAAAGCGCGGCTTGCCCAATATTTCGCCGAGCATGCGGAAATAATCGGCATTGAAGCGCGAGGGGCCGGTGAGAGAGACGCCGAAGGTTTGCAGGCCCGCCGTGGCCGAGACAGCGGCCGCGCGTTCCGAGAAATAGCGCTCCATCGCCTGGGCGTCCAGTTGGCCGCTGCCGTCGGTAAGCGAACGCGCGGCAAGATCCGCCAGCCCCTGCTGATCCGGCTTGAGCAGGGCATTGCCGCCGGGCATCATGAAATCCAGGGAAACATAGGGCACTGTGGCGTCAGGGATCAAAATCAGGGTGCGGCCCGGGCCCAGTTGCAGCACCTCCCGCTCTTTGGCGGCCGGGCGCGTTGCTGCGGCCGCGGCCGCATTGCCGGAAGACGGCCAGTTGGCGCGCAGCACGGCTTTCAGGTCGGGCAGGGCCGCATTTTGCGGCGCGAGCACCCGCACCCGCGCCTGCCGGGGCTCAAGCCACTGGCTGATGGCGCGCTGCAATTGGGGCTCATCCACATTGCGCTGGGCAAAACGCAGATTGCGCTCTGCCTGCGCACCGCCCAGATCAAACTGAACCGCCCCCAGCCAGGAGGCCAGACCGTTCAGGGTTTCCCCTGCCCGGTCCATGCTGTCCTCCAGGTTCAATTTGGCTCTGCCCAGCGCCTCGGCAGTAAAGTCCCCGGCCTTGAGAGCGGCCAGATCCCTGGTCAGTTCCTGCCAGAAGGCTTCCAGCTTGTCGGCGTCCAACTGGGCAGTGAGGATCAGCAGGCCCGCGCGCGCCAGGCTCATATTGTCCACGCTGATCCTGTCCACCAGTTGCTTTTCGTATTTGTACTTGCGGTAGAAACGCGATGTGCCGTCCCCTCCCAACAAATAACTCAGCACGTCCAGATCCACGGAGCGCAGATCCCGCAGGCCCGGCGCCGGAAAGGAAATGCCCAGGTAGATTTTGTTCCAGGGGCCTCTGCTGACTTCAACGGCCGGGCCTCCGGCCGCGTCGCCAAGATTCAGCGGCTGGAAGACGGGCAGATCCCCATTGTTTTTCAGATCGCCGAAAAGCTTTCGGGCATGCGCCAGCACGGCGTCGGGCTCAATATCCCCGGCCACCAGAAGCATCATGTTCTGCGGCTGATACCAACGCTTGACATAGGCGCGCAAATCATCGGCGGTAATGGCCCTGATGCTGTCCACATAGCCGATTATGGGCCGCCCGTAAGGCGTGTTCTTCAGCCCGGCCACCTGCAGGCTCTCAAAGAGCTTGCTCATGGGCGAATCCTCGCCCCGCTGGAGCTCGGAAATAACCACGTTTTTCTCGGCTTCCAGCTCCCTGGGGTCCAGCGTGGCCTGAAAAGCCATGTCCTTGACCACGTCCATGCCCGTGCGCCAGTGCGCGGCAGGCATATCCGTCAGGTAATAGGTCTTGTCAAAGCTGGTGGCCGCGTTCAGGTAGCCGCCCAGCGCTTCCACGTCCCGGGCCACCCGGCCTTTGGGGCGGTGCTCCGTGCCCTTGAAAACCATGTGCTCCAGCACATGGCTGATGCCCGCCAGGCGCGGCTCCTCATTGGCCGAGCCCGCACGCACATAAAGGCGGGTCGCCACAAGAGGAAAACGCGTGTCCTTGATAATGTATATGAGAAGCCCGTTGGGCAGGCGCGTCAGACGCTCGTCCCGGCCCGGCGTTTCGGCGTGTGCCGCGGCCTGCGAGGCCATGGCCGCCAAAAACAGAACCAGGGCGAATACAGAAAAAATGCGTCGCATGAAAACTCCTTGCGCAAAGAAAGATTCAAACATTCTGAAGGGAGCTGTTCGCTCCGGGGATTTTTTCGGCACAGCCTGCGCCTAAAAACGCGGCCTTGCCGCTCCCTGTGTCAGATCGACAGCGAGAATGAGAGCGTTTTGCTCATGAAATGAGCTAAACGCTCTAGAGCAGATTACCTTTGACTTTTTATGAAAGTCAAAGGTAATCTGCTCTAGAGTGAAATTCCTTTCTCAACCATGAAAATATGCCTGCCTTTTGAAGCAGGCGGGCGTCATCCGCCGAGATACGCCTCCTTGACCCTGGGATTTTCCAGCAATTCCCGGCCCGGTCCTTCCAGCACCACCCTGCCCACTTCCAGAATATAGGCGTAATGGGCCACGGAAAGTGCCGCATAGGCATTCTGCTCCACCAGAAGCACGGTTTTGCCGTCAGCGTTGATCCGCCTGATGATTTCAAAAATTTCATGCACCAGCAACGGCGCCAGGCCCAGTGAAGGCTCGTCGAGCATCAGCATGTCCGGCCGGCTCATGAGCGCCCGGCCCACGGCCAGCATCTGCTGCTCGCCGCCGGAAAGCGTGCCGCCTTTCTGCCAGTTGCGCTCCCTGAGACGCGGAAAAAGCGTGTACACCCATTCCAGATCCGCGGCGATCTCGTCCTTTTCCTTACGCGAATATGCGCCGAGATAGAGATTTTCCTCCACTGTCAAATGCGGCAGAATGCGCCGGCCTTCAGGCGACAGGGAAATGCCTTTGCGCACCATGTCCTCGGGTTTGAGACCCATGAGGGAAACCGGCTTCTCCCCGTCATGACGGGTAAAGAGAATCTCCCCGCTGATGGTTTTGTTCAAACCGGCAACGGAGCGGATGATGCTGCTCTTGCCGGCGCCGTTGGCGCCGATCAGCGTCACAATGCTGCCGCGCGCAATGGAAAGACTCACGCCCTGAACAGCCTGAATCCCGCCGTAGCGGACATGAAGATCGCGTATTTCAAGCATATTGCTCTGATCCGTCATACCCAAACCCGCTTCTTTGTGAACCGTGGCCGCAAGAGCCGTTCAGCGGCCCCCGGGGCCGCCGCTTTTTGCGGCAAGCACATCCTCGCCGAGATAGGCCCGGATCACCACAGGATTGCTGCGAACGGCATCGGGATCGCCCTGGGCGATCAGTGCGCCGTACTCCATGACCCAGATATATTGGCAGACGCCCATGACGACCTTCATGTCGTGCTCAATGAGCAGAATGGTCAGATCAAATTCATCGCGGATACGCCCGATAAAGTGCATAAGTTCAAGGCTTTCCTGAGGATTCATGCCCGCGGCCGGTTCATCCAGAAGCAGAAGGCGCGGCGCAGTGGCCAGCGCGCGGGCGATCTCCAGACGGCGCTGCGCTCCGTACGGCAGGCTCCCGGCTTTTTCATTAAGATGCTCGCTCAAATGCAGGCGTTCGGCCAGCAAACGGCTTTTGCGGGCAATATCCGCCTCTTCCCTGTAAAAGCGCGGCAATCCCAGGGGGGCCATCCACCAGGAAGAACGGCGGCGCACATGGCAGCCCACCATGATATTTTCCAGCACGGTCATCTGCGACGAAAGGCGGATATTCTGAAAAGTGCGGGCCATGCCCAGACGGCAGATCTGGTAGGGCTTGCGCCCCTTGATGCTTTTGCCCGCAAAAATGACAGAGCCTTCCTGCGGCGTGTAAAAACCGCTGAGCACATTGAAAACCGTTGTTTTGCCCGCGCCGTTGGGGCCGATGATCCCGACGATGGAGCCCTGAGGGATGGCCAGCGAGAGATCGCTCACAGCCGTGACCCCGCCGAAACGCATGGTCACGTTTTCGGCCAGCAGCAGCGCCTCTTCCGGCCTGTTGAATGCAAAGCCGCTCATGCCGCGTGCCTCTTGCAGAAGGCGAAAATCTGTTTCCAGGTCAGTTCGCGCGTGCCCATAATGCCCTCGCGCCTGCGCAGGATAATGGCCAGAAGAATCAGCGAAAAAACCACCATGCGCATGCCCGGGATGCCGGGCAGCTCAATAAAGCCCAGATTCATGGGTTCCTCGATGGCCCGCAGCCATTCCAGCAGGATGGTGATCACCGTGGCGCCCAGCAGACTGCCGGTCAGGGAGCCCAGGCCCCCGGCCACCACAAACATCAGCACGTTGAACGTCAGCAGAAAGTTGAACATCTTGGGATCGATGGTGGAAAGATGGCTGCCCAGAAGCGCCCCGCCCACGCCGGCAAAAAAGGCGCCGATGCAAAAGGAAAGCACCTTGTAGCCGAAAACATTGATGCCCATGACGCTGGCCGCGATCTCGTTGTCGCGGATGCAGCGCAGCACATTGCCGAAATTGCTGAAGACCAGTCGCGCCATCACAATGAGCGTGAACAGCGTCCAGCCGTAACAGGCCAGCAGCGTGGCATGAGCCGGTATGCCCTTGATGCCCAGAGAACCGTTGGTCACGGCCGTGGCGTTGACGATCAGCACGCGGATGATTTCCGCGAAGCCCAGGGTTGCGATGCCCAGATAATCGTCGCCCAGCCGCAAGACAGGCACCGCGATGAGAAAGGCGAAGATCATGGCCACGAAGCCCCCGGCCAGCACCGAGGCCCAGAAGGGCGTAAAGAGCTCGGAGAACGGCCAGATGATCGGCTCCAGAATCCACATCATTTCCTTCTGCTCAGGCGGCAGGATGCAGAGCGCGGAAACATAGGCGCCCACAGCGATAAAACCCGCCTGCCCCAACGAAAACAGGCCCGTGAAGCCGTAAATCAGATTCAGCGAAAGGGCCAGGATGGCGTTGATGAAAATCAGCTTGACAATGTAGATCTGATAGTCGCCCAGAAAGCTCTCGGCCTGCCAGAGCGCGCAGCCCACCACAAGCATCAGCAGAATATTCAGGAGAGTGAAGACGTTCAGGCGCATCAGATTTTCTCCTCCATGCGCTCGCCCAAAAGGCCGGTGGGCTTGAAAAGCAGCACCAGCACCAGCAGCACAAAGGCAAAGGCGTCACGGTAGCCCGAAAGCTCGGGCATGAAGGCCACGGTCATGATTTCCACAAAGCCCAGGGCCACGCCGCCGATCACCGCGCCCTGAATGGAGCCTATGCCGCCGAAGACCGCGGCGATAAAGGCTTTCAAACCAGGCATGATGCCCATGTAGGGATGCACCTGCGGGTAACGCAGCGCCCACATAATGCCTGAGGCGGCGGCCAGGGCCGAACCGATGGCAAAGGTGAAGGCGATGATGTTGTCCACGCGGACGCCCAGAAGACGCGTGGTCTCAATATCCTTGGAAATGGCGCGCATGGCCAGGCCGGGCTTGGTGCGGTAGACGATGTAGAGCAGAATGCCCACCAGCACGGCAGTCATCACCGGCACAAAGGCCGTGAGCCGCAGGATGCGGAGCCCGCCCAGCTGCCATTCCGAAATCAGCCATTCCGGCTGCAGCACGGGCCGCGGCTGCCCGGTGAATACCACCACAGCCAGACTTTCAATGAAAAAGGAAACCGCAATGGCGCTGATCAGGGCCGAGATGCGCGGGGCGTCGCGCAGGGGGCGGTACGCCACCCGCTCGACGACCACGCCCAGCAGACTGGCCCCGGCAACGGACAGGATCGCGGCCACGCCCCAGGGCCAGCCATACGCAAAGGTGCCGAAGAAGACGAAATAGGCCCCTACCATCAGGATGTCGCCGTGGGCAAAGTTGATCAACCGCAAGATGCCGTAGACCATGGTATAGCCGATGGCGATCAGCGCGTAGAGCGAGCCCAGGGTCAGGGCGTTGAAACAGTGCTGCAAAAACATCTCAAGGCTCATGACTACCTCTGGCAGGGCTGACGCTTTCGCGTCAGCAGAGCATTTTCAAAGTGAAAATGCTCTAAATAGCAAGCGCAATACTTTTGTCATGTGCTCATAAACGCCGGGAAGAGCCGCTGCGGCGGCATCCCGCGCAGGCAAGGCCCTGCAGCGGAGCTTTGAAAAACAGCGCAGGGGCGCGCACAATGACACAATGGGCCCCGCAGCGGCCTGTGCCGCCACGGGGCCGCCGGCAGGTTTATTTGGGCGTCACTTCGCCCACATACACACGCCGGCCGTTTTTGTATTCAATGATGCCCACGGGCATTTCGGCATCGTGGTATTTGTTGATGGAGAGCGTGCCGAGAGCGGTCGGCAGGCCCCTGGTCTCGCCAAGGGCCTTGGCGATAGCCTGGGGCTCGGCCGAGCCCGCGCGTTTGATGGCATCCACAATCAGGAAGTAGCAGTTATAGCCCAACGCGCCGTTCACGTTGGTTTCTTTGTCCGGATAGGCCTTTTTCCAGGCTTCGGTAAAGCGCCTGGCCTCGGGGCTCATGTTCGCCATGTTGGGATCGTACGGGAAGGTGGTGTGCAAAAAGCCTTCGGCGGCCTTGCCGCCCAGCTTGACCGTATCGGGATTATCCATGGCGTCGGCGCCCATCAGGCGGAAGGTGGCGCCCAGCTCGCGGGCCTGCTTCATAATGATCGCGCCCTCGGCGAAATAGGCGGGCATGAACACGATATCGGGTTTTTTGGAGATCAGCTCGGTGAGCTGGGCTGTAAAGTCCTGGTCGCCGGAGCTGTATTTCAGGTTGGCCACCACCTCGCCGCCCAGTTTTTTGAAGGAGCGCATGAAAAAGCTGGACAGGCCCACGGCATAATCATTGGTCATGTCCATAAGCACGGCGGCCTTTTTGTAACCGAGATTTTCAAAGGCGTAGGTGGCCGCGGCCGCGCCCTGATAGGGATCGATAAAGCAGGCCCGGAAATAGTACTTCTTGCCCTGCGTCACCAGCGGGTTGGTGCAGGATGTGCCCACGCCGGGCACTTTGGCCTTTTCAGCCACTTCAGCCCCGGCCATGGCCAGAGAGGAACCGTAGGTGCCGATCAGAGCCACGACCTTGTCGCGTTCCACCAGGCGTTTCACGGCATTGGCCGCTTCCACCTTGTCGGACTTGTTGTCCACAACCACAAGCTCCACGGGACGATCCAGAACCGTGGGCATTTCTTTGTGGGCCAGGCGCACGCCTTCCAGCTCCAGTTGGCCGCCAAAGGCGTTCTGGCCGGTCAGCGGCAGATACACGCCGATCTTGATGGGGGCCTTGGCCGCAGCGGACGCCGCCTGTACGCCCAAACCCAGCGAAAGCGCCAACGCGCCCAGCACTGCAAGATGTTTGCCCAGTTTCATCCTCACCCTCCAAAGGTTGCGGGTTCACGGCGAGACAGCGGGCAGCCGCGCGACAAACCGCGCCTCGGGCCGCGCCGCCGGCTCCGTAACAGCGTATCTCTTCGCCCAATCCTTGCCATTGCCGCGCGCGTTTCCCAGACGCCGCGACAGGCACGCGCCGGCGCGGGGCCTCGCAGCATTTCTGTAACAGAATGCTTTGGCGGCCCCGAGAACGGCCCGCCGCCCCGCCAACCGGCGTTGCGGCGCGCTGCTTCGGCAGCAATGACAATATATGCTGTGCACTATAGACAACTTGTGCCATTGCTGCAATTGGCAAATAAACGCTGGACGGCGATCCCTCAGGCATACATGCCCAGATAGCGCGCAAACAGCCTTGGCCCGGGCCGTGAAAAGCGATCCCATTCAGCGGTAAGCGCCAGTTCCGGAACCAGTGCCCGCACCACGGGCAGGCCCAGATCCGCACGGGTCAGCTCCACATAGAGCGGGGCTTTGCCGTGCGCAGCGAGCGCGGCTTCCAGCAGTCGGCAATTCTCCGCGGGGGACGGCAGGCCGTAATCCGGCAGATCTTCCAGCATACGCTCCGGCAGCCCCTGAAGCCCGGGGCCGGAGGGGCCCCCGTGGGGATAGGGCCAGGGCGTCTCGGTCAGGGCTGCCAGGGCGGCGCGCGCGCCGCTCAGATGCGCGCCCGTGGCTCGGGCCACGGCGCCCTCCGGGCTCCTGACAAAACACTGGTATGCGGGCAAACCCAGCTCAGTGGTAATATCCTGAAACTGCACCCGGATTCCGCGGGCGGCATAGTCGTCCAACAGGCTCTGGAGCCGAGGATCGCGGCTTCTGAGCCTGAAGCAGCGAGAGCGGCAAAACGGGGTGGTGGCTTCGGCGTCGCGTTCAAGTATTTCAGTGAGCGCCGCAACTTTGGCTTCTTCCAGGGTATTGCCCGAAGCCAGGCCTGTGGAGCCCCCGGCCAGAAACAGGGCCGGCTCGTCCAGATTGCAGAATAAAAAAACCGCCTGGGCCGGAACGAGCGTTGCCGCGCCGTCGGCGGCCCTGGCCTGGAGCCAGTGCAGAGGCGCGTCCGCGTAAGGCGCTTCCAGGGGCAAACGGTTGGGATCCAGCGCGGGCCGCCCCGCCTTTTGCAGCTCGGAATAACGGGCTTTGAGCAGGGGCAGCGGCTTCAGACGATTCAGAATCTCGCCGTGAGGCGAAAGGCCGCCGCCCTCTCCCACACTGACATAGGCGCTGGCCCGCTCCACGATTTCCATGGCATAGGATGCGCGGGCCTGGGCCAGCGAGAGCCCCCGGCCGTAGGCCGTGGCCTCGCCGCGCAGGCTGTAGTGCAGGGAGCCGCTGCGCACCGTGAGGTCAATCTGCCAGGCCCGCAACAAGGCAATGGGCGAAAGCGAGGCCTCATGCCGCATTTCCGGCCCTGCGATCAGACCGGCTTCCATGAGGGCATCCAGAGCCCGCAAAAATGTTTCCTGCGCGGGCGGCCGCTGCCAGGCAGGCCCGGCTTCGGGCAGGAGCGCGGCATGCAGCCGGGCCAGGATTCCTGAGCGCGCTTCCAGCTCCCGCGCGGTGGCGGCCAGCTCCGCAGGATCGAACAGAAGCGGCGCTTCAGCCTCTTCCGGCCGGGGCAGGGGGTGATGCTCGCAGATGTTGGCCTGAAAGAGCTCGTTCCAGGCCGCGGCGGCTGTTGCGTCCGGCAACTGTGCGGCCCGCAGGTACACGGCCGGGCTGACACGGGCCAGACGCGCGGCCGCATCAGGCGGAAACGCGGCGCAAACCTCGCGGCAGTGCGGCAGCAGGATCGCGCATTCGGCCAGCAAGGCGGCCAGCGCGGGCCGCGTGAAAACATCGGCGGCCGGATCATAACAGGCGGCGGCCAGAGAGCGCAGCTCCCCGGGCTTTTTTGCGCTCAGCGCGCGCAGGCAGTGCAGATGGAGAAAATCATCCAAAGGCGCGGCCTCAAGCCGTTGGATGGCGGCCTCAAAACTCAGGGATTCCGGCGGCTCACAGGAAAAATAGCCGGTGGTCGCCTGCGTGCGGGTGTGGGTGTAGACATACTCGATCAACTGCGGTTCAGGGCGGACGGGCGACATGCTTCCTCGCGTGAGTGAAATTACTGGAGCATGGTAACTCTGCAATGCTCTCACGCCGCGAAGTGGCGTGGAGTATGGGAAAAAGTGCGTTTTTCCCGGAATGACAATTGAAATTTTACAAATTTCAAGGCTAGAGCATTTTCTCTTTGAAAATGCTCTGCTGACGCGAAAGCGGCAGCCGCCGCAACGCGGCGTACATTCAGGCAAAAACCGCGTTTTTCGCCTGAATGCCACCTTTGACTTTCATAAAAAGTCAAAGGTAATCTGCTCTAGAGCATTTTGCTTTTGAAATTATTCAATTTCAAAAGCGGCGCTGCCATCATTTCGCGTCCAGAACGCGGTCTGGACGCTCATTCGGCGCGGGCGTCCGCTCCCGCGGTCGCCAGAGCGTTTAGCTAATTTTATTAGCAAAACGCTCTAGTCCGGTTTCGGGGCTGACGCAACGTATGCGGCGTCAGTGCGTTGCAAAGGTAAATCGCTCACAAGAGGCGGGTTACGGCGGCAGGCGGCATACCGGGGGCTGGGCTTACACGCGCTGCGCGCCACTGATGCCGGCATTGCGCTCAATAAGTTCCACGGCTCTGGCGATCTGACGTCCTAAACGGGAGTCTTTGGAAAGTTCGCGTTCCACGGAGGTAATGCCCTTGATCACCGTGGAGTGACGACGATTGAATTTTTCGCCGATTTCCTCCAGGGACAAATCCGTGTGCTTACGGGCCAGAAAATAGATGGTATTGCGGCCGAGCACGCATTCCTGACGGCGCGAACGGGAACAAAGCTGACGCTCGCTCAAGCCGTAAGTCTCGCAAACCAGACGGATAATTGCCTGAAGATCCGGCCCGCACTCCACTTCGGCGTATTGCGTGAGCACTTCCAGGGCGAGATCCAGATTAAGGCCGCAATTGAGCAGGCGCGCCTTGAAGATCAGACTGTTCAGACAGGACTCCATCTGGCGCACGTCGCCCCGCAAGCGTTGCGCCAGCAATTCGCAGACCGCGTCGGGCAAAAGCACCTGAAAGCTTTTGGCCTTGCGGGTGAGGATATGGCGGCGCATCTCCTCTGTGGGACGATCCATACTGGTCAGGATGCCCGAACAGAAATGTGAGACCAGTTGGCTGTCCACCCGCTGCAGTTCGCGCGGCGAGAAGGAGGAAGTGAAAATGACCCGGCCGCCTCTGGCCTGAAGACTTTTGACCACAGCCAAGGCCATATCCTGCATCTTTTCCTTGCCCTGGAAAAAATGCACGTCTTCCAGCAGGAGAACATCCAGCTCGCGCAGGCGATTTTTGAAGGCCTCCACGTCATGGCTGCGCAACGCGGCCACAAAGCGGGAGGCAAATTCCTCCGCAGTCAGATACCCCACCCGCGCGTTGCTCCGGCTTTCACTGATGGCCCGGCCCACTGCCTGGGCCAGATGCGTCTTGCCCAGACCCGATGCGGAGTTCACGAACAGCGTCTGCACGCTGCCGCCCTTGCGGCAGACATCCTGGGCCGCGGCCACGGCCACGCTGTTGCTGGGACCCACCACAAAATCCTCAAACGCATACCGCCAGCGGGCTTGAGCCGGTCGCGCGCATTCCGGCGCGGGCAGAGGCAGGCTGGCCTGAAGCGGGGAAGGCCGCCCAAGGCCTGGCGCGCTTTCCTGACCGGCGCAGAGCGGCGCTGCGGCAAGGGCCTGAGCGCCGCTTGCGATGCGCACTTCAACGGCTTCAGGAGCAATTCCCAGCACCGGCGCCGCGGCTTCCCGCAAGGCGGAAAGCATCCGGCTTTCCAGCCATCCGGCCACAAAAGCGTTGGGCGCGTCAAGGTGGAGAACGCTGCCTTGCACAGAAGCGTGCAAGGGGGCAATCCAAACCTTGAAAATGCCGGAATCCAGCATTTTTTTAAGATTTCTAGAAATTTCGGACCATTGATCTCGCATGGGGGCCTTGTAGCTCAAAAGGTCCGGCTCAGGCAAAGGAGGTTTAAAGGCCGTCTGGGGCAGACGCGGCTTTTGCTTTCCCCAAGAGTTTTCATCACTAACATAGCAAAATATATTATTAAATTCAAAGAGCCGGCTTGGCTGTCCTGTGCCGTATCGCCTTGTGGAGCAAGGCTTTAGCATCTTCTTCCGAAAATATGCACATGATTCGTAAAATTATTTCCACAAATAAAACTATTATTATCTCGATTTTACTCAAGCATTCTCTGTTTTTTGGGCTATAACTGCTAACCTTTCGCACTCAAAGGCCGAACAGTTTGTCAAGAGGATAAAAAAAATTTCGCCGGCTCTGCCGCGTGTTTTTTCAGGGCAGCGCAGCAATAGTCAGTAATAACAGGAATTCTTATCAAGATACGCTGCATCCTTCTGAAGTCTGAAGGCAGGGCGACACATTGCAGCGCAACGCTACAAACAGACTGAAAAAACCCGCCGAAAGGCGGGTTTTTTCAGTGCGCAATAACGCGAAAGCCTTTGTGGCGGCCTGAAGCAATTCCACTTTGAACGAGCTTTAGCGGCTGCGGGAGCAGACTTCTTTACCACGTTGAGATTGTGTACTCTCAAAGGGAATCTGCTCCCGTGAGCAGCGTGCTGCAGCTCCTTAGAAAGTAAAGCGCAGACCCACCATAAACTCATTGTTGTAGGGCTGATTGCTGATCTCTACCCCATTGCTGGAAACTTCATTGTACCCGAGCATCATAAAGCGGTAGCCCACGTCAACGGCGAAATTCTCATTGAAGTTATAGGCCACGCCCGCGCCCACGTTCCAGGCGAAATTGGTGAAGTTGTCGCTCTGGCTGGCATTGATATAGCCGTTAGCAGCATTCGCATTGACGGTATACTCGGTGTAGTTGAAAGCCAACCCCACGCCTGCGCCGATATAGGGCACAAAGGGCGTATCGGTCTGGATGTCGTAATAGAGATTCAGCAGCAGGGTGGAATTATTCCAGAGCCCCTTGGTGCTCACGTTAGCGCCACCGAACGTGGAATCCCAGCTCTTTTCGCTGTTGCCGCGCAGGGCGAATTCCAGTTCCGCGCGCAGCGGCAGCATCTGCTGCGGGTAAAAGTCATAGCCCAGGGCCAGAGCCCCGCCCAGAGTGAACTGGCTGTAGCTTTCATCCGTCATGTCGCTGTACGGGCGGGAAATAGTGCCGGTATCCTGAATGGACATCAGGAATTTGGGCGCAATGTAAAAGCCGTTTGCCTCCGCCTTGGCCATACCCGGCAGAGCCAGAACGGCGATCAAGGCCGCGGCTGCAAATAGACGTTTCATATCGCTTCCTCCAGAGTAAAAGATTAAGGTTACCGGAACCGTAATTTTACATGCTTGCCGCAACACGTCAATCTTATTCAGCCGCAATGGCGCTGCAATCTGTTGGCGCGCTTGCTTTATTCAATAAAAAAAATCCCCTGTGCAGGACAGGGGATAAGCCGTTCCGGAGAATGGCGGGAATTTTTTAGAAGGCGAAGCGCAGGCCCAGCATGAATTCGTTGTTATAGGGATCGTTGCCCACTTCATACTTCACGCCGTTGGAATGCGCGCTGACCTCATTGTAGCCCAGCCCCACAAAACGGTAGGAAGCGTCGATGGCGAAGCTCTCGGTAAAGTTGTAGGCCACGCCCGCGCCCACATTCCAGGCGAAATTAGTGAAGCGATCATCCGCCGAGAACTTGCTGCCGTCGGCGCCGGTGAAGTCATAGCCGGTATAATTGAAAGCCAGCCCCAGGCCCGCGCCGATATACGGCGTGAGCGACGAGTCATTGTGGAAATCCCAGAACAGATTGGCAAACAAGGTGGAATTATTCCACGTTCCTTTGGCATTGGTCACAAAGCGACCGCTGTCGCTCCAGCTTTTTTCGCTGTTGCCGCGCAGGGCGAATTCGATTTCCGCGCGCAGAGGCAGCATCTGCTGGGGCCAGAAATCATAGCCCAGGGCCAGAGCGCCGCCCAGGGTAAACTGGCTGTACTCGTCCAGACCCGAGCCGGCAAGGCCGGAAGAGCGCTCCACGGTCCCGGTATCCTGGATGGACATCAGAAATTTGGGGGCCAGATACATGCCTGTGCCTTCCGCCGCGGCCAAGCCGGGCAGAATCAGGGTGAAGATAAGCGCCAAAGCGGCAACAACGCGTCTCATGACAGTCCTCCTGAGTGCTTTCCCCTTCTGTTCACAGGGAATGTTGAGATTGGTCCAAATGTTAAAAATTGTCAATAAAATTTCTAACATTTGTCTTGACTTACCCTCGCGTCCGGCTCTCCTTGCCTGTCCGCGCCTTCCTCTGTCTTGCGGAAAGAATTTTTTTCCGGACGCAATACTTATAGCAAGCTCTATGCCACTCCCTGAAAAAAAGGAACGGCGGCGGATCGCCATGCTGACGACCCGCCGCCGTTCCCCGCCGTCTGAAGTCCGACGCCCTAGAGCGTTTAGCTAATTTCATTAGCAAAACTCTCTACAGCATATTCACGGGATCGAGGTCAAGGAAAAGCCGTAACGGGCCGGATGCGCAGCATTTTTCCGCGAAAAAATAGAGTTGCCGCAAAATCTGCCAGTTTTCGGCTTTGAGCAGGCAGTGGAAACGCCGCCGACCGCGCAACAGGGCCAGAGGCGCGGGCGCGGGCCCCAGCAACTGCACGCCGCAGGCGCGCGCCCGCTCCCGCAGCGCGGCGGCAAGCTCGTTGAGCGCGGCGGGGCCTTTGGGTTCAGCCACGGCAAAAGAAATCCGGATCAGGGCCAGACGCACAAAGGGCGGATAGCGCCGCAAGCGGCGACGCGCCAGTTCCGCCGCGTAAAAGCCCTCGTAATCGCCCGTCTGCACATATTGCCAGCAATAATGGCCCACATCGCGGGTCTGAATCAGCACGCGGCCGGGCTTTTCGCCCCGCCCCGCTCTCCCGGCGGACTGCACCAGAAGCTGAAAGGTGCGCTCCGCAGCCCGGTAGTCCGGCAGGTTCAGGCCCAGATCCCCGTCAGCCACCACGACCAGCGTCACCTGCGGGAAATGATGGCCCTTGGAAAGCATCTGGGTACCCACCAGAATGGGCGCTTCCAGGCGGGCAAAGGCCGCCAGAATTTCCTCCATGCGGCCGGGGCGGCGGGTGCTGTCGCGATCAAGTCGCAGCACGGGCCTGCCCGCCAGCACTTCCAGACGTTCGGCCAAACGCTCGGTGCCCTCGCCCAGAGG
Organism: Desulfovibrio sp. ZJ200; assembly: GCF_011039095.1. Taxonomy (NCBI): domain Bacteria; kingdom Pseudomonadati; phylum Thermodesulfobacteriota; class Desulfovibrionia; order Desulfovibrionales; family Desulfovibrionaceae; genus Desulfovibrio; species Desulfovibrio sp. ZJ200. The sequence goes on from NZ_JAAKEH010000029.1 coordinate 38,899, forward strand.
CAGAAAATTCATGCCCTTGCATTGCGGACAGGGCGAAGGAAAGGGACGGCTGTAGCCGCAATAGTGGCAGACCAGCTTTTCCCGACCCTTATGATACGTCAGACCGATTTCGCATTGCGGGCAACGCTGGGTGCTGTTGCAGTCCAGGCAGTACATCAGCGGCGCGTAGCCGCGGCGGTTGAGCAGCACTACGGCCTGCTCGCCCCTGGCCAGAGTTTCGCGCAGGGCCGACTCGCTCTGCGGCGCAAGCAGGCCGCCGCCCTCAAAGGAAGAAGCCGCTTGCGGCAGCCCGCTGATATCCACCAGCTCCACCGGCGGCAGGGCGCGGCCCCCTACCCTGCGCGGCAGGCGCAGCACGGGCAGTTGCCCGTTTTCCGCCGCGTAAAACGTCTTCAAATCCGGCGTGGCCGATCCCAGCAACAAAAGCGCCTGCGCCTGCGCCACGCGAAACCAGGCCACTTCCTTGGCCTGATATGGCATACTTTCATCCTGTTTGAAGGAGGCGTCATGCTCCTCGTCCAGAACTATGCAGCCCAGGCGCGGCACAGGCAAAAACAGCGCGGAACGCGTGCCCACGATCAGGCCGGCCTCCTTGCGTGCCGCAAGCGCGCGGAACGTGGCTTCTCGCCGGGCCGCAGACTGGTAGCCGTGGTAAAAAAAAAGCGGCGCGTCCGGCAGGGCGCAGGCCGCGTCACGACGCAGCTTGTGAGCCAGCGCCACTTCCGGAGCCAGCAGGAGCAAGCTTTTGCCGCGGGCAAGGCACAGCTTTGCCAGTTCCAGATACACGGCAGTCTTGCCGCTGCCCGTGACCCCGAAAAGCAGGCGCGAGGCGGCTGATTCCCCGTCCAGCGCAGCGCGCAGGGATTCCAGGGCTTGAGCCTGATCCGCATTGAGGCTGAACGGCGCGGGAGGCGGCGGCAAAAGCTCCTGTTCCACGCCTTCTCCGGCATCCTCCCTGACAAGCGCCAGATGCCCGGCCCTGAGCAGGCTCCGGAGCGCGGCTGCCGCTGCCTGCCCAAGATTTTGCAGCAGACGGCGGCGGCTTGCGGCCCCATGCTCGTGCAGATACTCCAGCACCTCAATCTGTCGCGCGGCCGACGGTCTCACGGGCCAGGGCGGCTCCGCGCGCAACTGGCAAAATTCCTCACTGGCGGCGTCAGCGCCCGGAGCCAGCATGCGCGCCTCACCCGTGCGCAAGGCCTGCGCCAGCTCAGAGCGTTCAGCCGCGTCGGCTTCGGCAATGCGGCGCAGGCTCAGGGAGGCCGTTTGCCCCGCGTGGATGCGGCGCAGGCAGGCGCGCGCGCTGCGCAGACCCTGCGGCAGCAGATGCCCGAGGATATTCCCGGGCGCAAGGCCCTGGCGGCGGCCCAGATCTTCAGTGAGCGCCAGCAGTTCCGGCGGGAGCAAGGGCAGATTTTCCAAGGGCCAGCAAACGAATTTGCAGGGCACGTTCGGCGGCAGGCCTGAGGCGGCGCATACTTCCAGCAACACGGCGGCCCGCAGCGCGCCCGGCTTGCCCCTGCCCAGGGGCACGGCCACGCGCAGGCCGGGCTGCCAGAACTCCGGGGGGAACTCCGGCGGCAGCTCATATGTCAGGCTGGCATACGGGGGACTGAGAAGGGCGACTCGGGCGTACATGAAAAAGCTCGTTGCTCCCGCCCCAAAAGGAATCTCAGGGCAACACGGCAGAGCATGCCCCGGCGGGCGCGCCGGATTTTCGGCCTGCCCTGCGGGAAAATGCCTGCAAACGGCATTGGCGGGCATTGCCGTTTGCTGCCATGAGGTTGGTTTTTTGAAAAAGCCCCGTATCCTAGAGCATTTTGCTTTTGAACGTATTCAATTTCAAAAGCAAAATGCTCTAACGCTGTCGCCAGAGCGTTTAGCTAGAGCAGATTACCTTTGACTTTTTATGAAAGTCAAAGGTGGCATTCAGGCGAAAAACGCGGTTTTCGCCTGAATGTACGCCGCGTTGCGGCGGCTGCCGCTTTCGCGTCAGCAGAGCATTTTCAAAG